>JBOGDG010000088.1:0-9268 GCA_050701655.1 Micromonosporaceae bacterium | reverse complement strand
TCACCATGGAGGCGCTGGCGCTGCTGGCGGAGGGCGTACCGGCGGCGTCGGTGGAGCAGGCCTGCACCCAGGCCGGCTACCCGGTGGGGGCGCTGGCGCTCACCGACGAGATCAACATGAACCTTTGGAAGAAGATCAGCGACCAGACCAAGGCTGCCGCGATCGCCGAGGGCAGGCCGGTCCCGGAGCACCCGGGGACGGTGGTGTTCGAGAAGATGCTGGAGCTGGACCGGCCGGGCCGTTCCGCCGGCGCCGGCTTCTACGAGTACGCCGACGGCAAGAAGGCCGGCCTCTGGTCGGGGCTGGCGGAGACCTTCGGCACCAAGCCGGGTGAGCCGGCGATCCCGATGCGGGACATGCAGGAGCGGATGCTCTTCGTCGAGTCGATCGAGACCGTGAAGTGCTTCGACGAGGGCGTGCTGCGTACGGTCGCCGACGCCAACATCGGCTCCATCTTCGGCATCGGCTACCCGGCGTGGACCGGCGGCGTGATCCAGTACATCAACGGGTACTCCGGCGGCCCCGCCGGCTTCGTGGCCCGCGCCCGCGAGCTGGCCGAGCAGTACGGCGACCGGTTCACCCCGCCGGATTCGCTGGTCGCCAAGGCCGGGAAGGGCGAGGCGCTGGCATGAGCCCCGAGCGTACGGGTCCGCTGGCGGGGGTCCGGGTCGTCGAGTTGGCGGGCATCGGGCCGGGCCCGTACGCCGGGATGCTGCTCGCCGACCTGGGCGCCGAGGTGATCCGGGTGGAGCGGCCGGGCGGCAACCTGCTGTTCGACCTGCCGCACAAGGTGCTGAACCGGGGTCGGCGTTCGCTGGCGCTCAACCTGAAGTCCGAGGGCGCCGCCGAGGTGGTGCTGCGCCTGGTGACCGACGCCGACGTACTGATCGAGGGATTCCGGCCCGGGGTCACCGAGCGGCTCGGCGTCGGCCCGGACGAGTGCCTCGCGGTCAATCCGCGCCTGGTGTACGGCCGGATGACCGGCTGGGGTCAGGACGGGCCGCTCGCGCAGGTCGCCGGGCACGACATCACGTACATCGCGGTGTCGGGTGCGCTGCGGGCGATCGGTCCGGCGGGCGCGCCACCCGTACCCCCGTTGAATCTGCTGGGGGATTTCGGCGCGGGCGGGATGCTGCTGGCGTTCGGAGTCGCGGCGGCGCTGGTCGAGGCGCAGCGCTCGGGGCAGGGGCAGGTGGTGGACGCCGCGATCGTGGACGGCACCGTGTCGATGCTCGGCATGCTGCTCGGCTCCCGGTCCAACGGGATGTGGTCCGACGAGCGGGCCAGCAACCTGCTGGATGGTGGCGCGGCGTACTACGCGACGTACGAGTGCGCCGACGGCGAGTACGTCGCGGTGGGCGCTCTGGAGGACCAGTTCTACCAGGAGTTCCTGGCGCGGATCACTGACGGCGCCGCGGACGAGCCGCCGTCGCGGGCCCCGGAGGACGCGCCGGCGCTGCGGGAGTGGCTGACCGCTCGCTTCAGGCAGAAGACCCGGGACGAGTGGGTCGCGGTGTTCGGCGACTCCGACGCGTGTGTAGCGCCGGTGCTGTCGGTCGCCGAGGCGGCGGCGCATCCGCATCTGGCCGCGCGGGGGACGTACCTCGGGGAGGGGGACGAGTTGGCACCGGCGCCGGCGCCCCGGTTCTCCCGTACCCCCGGAAAAGTCGGTGCACCCCAGCCGGAGGCGGGTGCGGACACCGAGGCGGTGCTGACCGAGGCCGGCTACACCGCCGAGCAGATCAAGGAGCTGGTCGCCACCGGCGTGATCGCCACCAGCTGAGACCGATGGCCCCGGCGCGCGGCCGGGGCCACCGGATCACTCAGGCGGCCTGGGCCGTGTTGTAGACGTTCTGGGCGTCGGTGCCGAAGTAGGGCCCGAACATCCAGAACGAGAAGAAATTGATCTTGTACGAGTTGACCGAGTTGACGGTGCCGGCGCCGGTCGACTCGCTGAACGACAGGAACCAGCCGCCGCCGCTGGAGCCGCCGGTCATGTCACACGTCATCCCGATGCCGTCGCTGATGAACGCGTCGAACGTGTTGCCGCTGCAGTAGATCAGCTTGCTGCCGTCGTACGGCGACGCGGCCGGGTAGCCGAAGGCGTACATCGCCTGGTTGCGGGCCTGGTTGAACGCGACACCCTGGCCGCCCACCGCGTCGGTGAGGTGCTGGCCGTTGAGCTGGTTCACCGCGGCGGCGCCCACGTCGTAGTTGATGTCCTCGCTGGCCACCCACTGCGGCGTGGCGAACGTCTTGCGTGCCGTCCAGGTGCCGTACGGCTTGTTGCCGTTGTCGTACGCCGGCACGAACGCCCAGTTGGTGTGCCACGCGCCGTCCAGCTTCACGCAGTGCCCCGCGGTGATCACGGTCGACTTGTTCGTGCTGGTCACGGCGGTGCCGCTGCACGAGGCGTTGCGCCCCTGGTAGGTGAAGAACACCCGGCCCTCCGTCTTGACGATCAGACCGCCGCCGGTCCACGCCTCCCCGTCGTTCGGGAACGACATCACGGTGACCGGCGCCTTCCCGGTGGTTGCGGCGGTCGGTGGGATCCGGGTCGGCTCACCCGCCGCCACAGTGGCTTTCGACTGGACAGTGCCTTTCGGTTGGTACGTGTGCCGCAGCAGCTGGCGCATCGGGACCGCGCCGTTCATCCGTTCCGCGGTCCAGTACTGCTCGATCCGCAGCTGCTCGCCGGCGCTGGTCGCCGCCCGGTGGCTGGTGGCGTCCGCGTCGCCGGGTGACGCGTACCCGGTGCCGGACAGTGCCGCGAGCAGCAGGCCGCCGACGGCGACCAGAATGCCTCCCCTGAAGAACCGGTCTTTCATAGAGCCTCCCCTGGCAGGCCGACCGGATCGCGGTCGGTCTATGAATGGACTTACCGTAAAAATAGAGATCAATGGATATTGGCACCACCCCCTACGCTGTCGCCCGGGCCCGCCGCTGAACATCGAGGGATACCGAGGCGCAGATGACCGACCAGCCACCCGACCCGCCCGACGAGCGGCCTCAGGACGACGGTCCGCCGCGCCACGCGAAGCCGCGCTGGTACGTCCGCTGGGGGCCGGTCGGCTGGTCGGTGGCGTTCGCATCGGCCGCCGCGCTGGGGATGCTGGTGGTGGTCGTCGTCATGGCGCTGGTGCCGCGAGGCCGGCTCGGCTGCGGTACACGTACCGGCCAGCAGGGCGGCTCGCCGTCCCCGTCCGGGACACCTGACCAGACCGGTACGCCCGCCGGTACGGGCGCCCAGCCCTGCGGTGACGGCTGCGACGATGCGTGCGACGACGCGGTCAACGGCCTGGTCGACATGACGTGCGGCAGCCTCGGCGGCTGCGGTGGCTCGGGCGGTTCCGATCCGGACGACCGCGACCCGGCCAAGGGCGGCTCATCCGGCGGCGCCCCAACCGGTGGTGCCCCAACCGGCGGCGGCACTGACGGTGGCGGTTCTGGCTCGGGTGGCAGCGGATGCGGCGGTTCCGGCTCCGGCGGCTCGGGCGGCGGTAGCAGCTGCGGCAGCTCCGGGGGAGGCGACTGTTCCGGCCACGTCGTGCCGCCCGGCCACCAGTCGTACGCCGACCTGCTCGCAGCGCTGCCGACGCTGGTCACTACGCAGGCCACGCTGACCCGCGCCACCCCGACCCCGGCGGCCCGTGCCGGTGTGGCCGCGATCCGGGCGTATCAGCGCTGGGTCTCACCACGCCTCGCGGTCCGCTGCCGGTACACCCCCACCTGCAGCCAGTACGGCCTGCAGGCGATCCAACGGTACGGGCTGGGGCTCGGCGCGCGGCTCGCGTACGCCCGGGTCCGCCGCTGCACCCACCGGGTCCCGTACGGCACCCCGGATCCGGTGCCGATGACTTCCGGGTGAGCCGACCTGCGCGGTATCGTGAGTACGGCGTTGTCCTGCGCCTCACCTCCTATCCGGTGCTCACGCCGCCGGCGTCGCGGAGGCAAAGGGGATCTCGAATCCTCGGGATGCTGTGCCACATGCCCTTCTCCGGTGGGGCCGACGGGAGCGTGAGTGCCGTGGCTGCGCCGTGGACAGGGAGCATGTGATGACGACGCAGAAATCCTTCAAGTCCCGGGTGCGCACCCGCATGGGCAAGACCGGCGAGAGCTACACCACCGCCCGCCGCCACCTCCTGCCGAAACCCGACCCGACCGTCGCGCCACCAGCCGACCCCGCGGAGCCCGCGACCCCGGTGCGGCCGCTCGGCTTCTCCGACGACGCGGTACGGGAGCGCACCGGCCGCGGCTGGGACGAGTGGTACGCGCTACTCGACACCTGGGGCGGCACCGGACACAACCACACCGAGATCGCCCGGTGGCTGGTCACAGAGCACCAGGTGCACGGCTGGTGGGCGCAGAGCATCACCGTGGGGTACGAGCAGGCCCGCGGGTTGCGCGTACCCGGCCAGCAGCCCGACGGCAGCTTCGGCGCGAGCGCTAGCAAGACCGTCGCGGTGCCGGTGGAGCGGCTGTTCGAGGCGTTCGCCGACGAGTCCCTGCGGCAGCGGTGGCTGCCCGGCACCACGGTACGGGTACGCACCGCCACCGCGCCGAAGTCGTACCGGGCGGACTGGGAGGACGGCGCTACCCGGATCGTGGTCGGATTCGTACCCAAGGGCGAGGCGAAGGCGCAGGTGGCGATCGCGCACGAGAAGCTGCCCGACGCCGAGTCGGCGGCCCGCCAGAAGGCGTACTGGCGGCAGCGCCTGACCGACCTCAAACAGCTCCTGGAGACCTGACCGGCCCGCGTGGTCCCAAGATCCGCGGCATTGGTACGCGAGGCACGCGATCCACCGCCCCGGACGTACCTGAGCGCCCAATGCCGCGGTTCACGAGCCACCCCCGCCGGCGCCCGCGTGGGTGGCGGCGGTGATGGCGGCGGTGATCTGGTGGATGTCGGCGTCGGTGCAGACGTACGGGGGCATGGTGTAGATCAGGTCCCGGAACGGGCGCAGCCATACCCCGTGCGCCAGCGCCGCCGCCGTCGCGGCTGCCACGTCCACCGGCCGGTCCAGCTGCACCACGCCGATCGCGCCTCGCACCCGTACATCGGCCACCCCGGGCAGGGCGGCAACCCCGGCCAGCCCGGAGCGCAGCGACGCTTCGATACGGCGTACCCCCGCTAAATGGTCTGTGGAGAGCAGCAGCTCGACCGCGGCGCTGGCCACGGCACACGCGAGCGGGTTGGCCATGAAGGTGGGGCCGTGCATCAGCGCGCCGCCCTCACCGGAGCTGACCGCGGTCGCCACGTCGCCGGTGCACAGCGTCGCGGCGAGCGTCAGGTAGCCGCCGGTGAGCGCCTTGCCGACGCAGAGGATGTCCGGCACCACACCGGCGTGCTCCAGGGCGAACAGCGCGCCGGTGCGCCCGAAGCCGGTCGCGATCTCGTCCAGGATCAGCAGCAGGCCGTACGTGTCGGCGAGCCGCCGCAGCACGCGTACGCAGGCGGGTGAGTAGAAGTACATGCCGCCGGCGCCCTGCACCACCGGCTCCACGATGATCGCGGCCAGCTCGTCGCCGTTAGCGGCCAGGGACGCCTCCACCTCGCCGGCCCACGCCAGCACCGATGGGTCGTCGCCGGGGCGGTCGAAGCCGGCCGGAGGGCGGGGCGCGAACACCTGCTGCGGGACCACGCCGGTGAACAGCGTGTGCATCCCGTTCACCGGGTCGCAGACGCTCATGTCGTGCAGCGTGTCGCCGTAGTAGCCGCCCCGTACGGTGAGCACCCGGCGCCGTCCCGGCCGGGCCTGCAGCGCCATCTTGAGCGCCACCTCGACCGCGACCGAGCCCGAGTCGCAGAAGAACACGTGGCGCAGCGGCTCGGGGGTGATGTCGATCAGCTGTTCGGCGAGCCGGATCGCGGGCCGGTGGGTGAGCCCGCCGAACATCACGTGGCTCATCTGGCCGACCTGGTCGCGTACCGCGGCGTCCAGCACCGGGTGCCGGTAGCCGTGGATCGCGCACCACCAGGACGCCATACCGTCGATCACCTCGGCGCCCCCAGCGAGCCGGAGCCGTACCCCCGAGGCCGACTCCACCAGCCGCATCTGGCCGGGCTCGGTCATCGAGGAGTACGGGTGCCAGAGGTGCGCCGCGTCGTACGCCAGCAGGTGTTCCGTCTCGTCACGCAGTGTGGGCTTCACCGCCGCATCCTTACATTCTTGATGACATCCGGTAAGGTGGCCGTCGGTCGGCGCCCGACAGGTGGTCACAGACCGCCGGGCCCGGTCACGCCGAGTCGTCCAACGGGGCGAGCCGGGGACCCGAGCACCTGGGGTGAGTCCGCGAGGTTCGCGGTAGGGCTACTTCCAAGTCCGAACCCGTCAGCTAACCCGGTAGGCGTCCGATGGAAGGATGCTGTTCTTGTTGACTGCACTGGTACAGAAGCTTGCACCGGTACGCACTCGAATCACCCTCACCACCGCTCTGATCATGGTCCTGGCCGCCCTGATGACGTTGCCGCTGGGCGGCGCGGTCGCCGAGCCCGGCGACGACGAGGGCGGCACCGCCTCGCTGCGGGCCAAGCTGGACGCGGCGATCAGCGACTACAACAACGCCAAAGGGCGGCTGGACGCCTCGCGCCGCAAGCAGAAGAAGCTCGACAAGGAGATCAAGGCGCTCGAGAAGCAGACCGAGGGGCTCTCGGGCAAGGTCGGGGAGCTGGCGTCGGCGGTCTACAAGGGCAGCCACGCCGACACCATCACGGTGATCCTGGAGAGCGGCTCGCCGGAGGACCTGGCCCACGGTATGACCACGGTGGAGTTCCTCGCGCACCGCGACTACGAGCAGATCAAGACGCTCTCCAACACCCGCGACAAGCTGGCCAAGAAGCGCTACCAGGTGCAGCTGGAGATGCGTAAGCAGCGGGCGTCGCTGAAGAAGATGGCCAAGCGGAAGGCCGACGCCCTGAAGGCGCTGATCGCGGCCGGCGGCGGCGATCCCACGGGTGGCCCCGATGGTGGCGCGCCCAGCGCGGAGCCGGCGCCCCGCAACCCCGACGGCAGCTGGCCGTCGGAGTCGTGTTCGCAGAACGATCCGACCACCGACGGCTGCCTGACGCCGCGTACGTTGCACGCGCTTCAGGAGGCACGCGAGGCCGGATACACCCGGTACACCGCCTGCTTCCGCAATGCCAGCTATGGCGAGCACGGCAAGGGGCGGGCGTGTGACATGTCGGCCACCTCCGACGGGTTCCGGGACGAGGCGGCGTACGGCGCCAACAAGACCTACGGCGACAACCTCGCCGGCTGGTTCGTGGCCAACGCCGACCGGCTCGGCGTGATGTACGTGATCTGGTATCGCAGAATCTGGCAACCCGGCAGCGGCTGGAGCTCGTACAACGGGGGCGGCAGTCCCTCAGGGGACCATACGAACCACGTACACGTCTCGATCCAATAGCAGCGCTCGACGCCCCGGCTCCGGCCGGGGCGTCGTCGTGTCTATCGCAGCGTGCGGCGCTCGGTGACGATCGCGGTGATCAGCTCCGCCGGGGTGATGTCGAACGCCGGGTTGTACGCCTGCGCACCGGCGGGCGCGACCCGTACTCCGCCGAGCGAGGTGACCTCCCCGGCGGCCCGCTGTTCGATCACGATCGACTCACCGCCCGCCACCGAGTTGTCCACTGTGGACTCGGGTGCCACCACCAGGAACGGCACCCCGTGGCGGGCCGCGGCCAGCGCCAGCGGGTAGGTGCCGACCTTGTTCGCCACATCCCCGTTGCCGGCGATCCGGTCCGCGCCCACCACCACGCAGTCGATCAGCCCGGCGGCGATCGCGCTGGCCGCCGCCGAGTCCGGGCACACCCGGTACGGGATCCCCGCCTCCGCCAGCTCCCAGGCGGTGAGCCGGGCGCCCTGCAGCAGCGGGCGGGTCTCGTCGGCGTACACGCACTCGATCTCACCGGCGTCGGCGAGGTGGCGTACCACCCCGAGCGCGGTGCCCCAGGCGACGGTCGCCAGGTGGCCGGCGTTGCAGTGGGTCAGCATCCGCAGCGGGCGGCGGGCGCACAGCTCCCGTACCAGGTCGGCGGCGCGTGCGGACGCCTCCCGATTGCACTGTTCGTCCTCGTCGAGCACCCGGCGGGCCTCGTCGAGCACCGCGTCCGGGCCGTCCGGCAGCCGCTTCAGCGCCCGCTCCACACCCCAGCTGAGATTGACCGCGGTCGGCCGCGCCTGCGCCAGCCGCAGCGCCGCGGCCCTTACCGCCTCCGGGTCCTGGGGGGTGGTACGCGCCGCGAGCGCCACGCCGAGCGCCCCGGCGGCGCCGAGCGCGGGCGCACCGCGTACCGCCAGCCTTTGGATCGCCCCGATCAGCTCGTCAACGGTCTCCAGCCGCAGCGTGCCGAACCGCTCCGGCAACGCGCACTGGTCGATGATCACGACCGCGTCGCCGTCCCAGTCAATCGTCCGCCGCATCTGTCCGCCCCTCCATATCCACCCTGCCACGTGGTTGTCCGTCCGGCCCGCTTCATGCCGCCACCCTGGCCTCCGGGGTAGCTGGCGTGGTGGTATCCGACGGTGCCCCGGGGGCGGTCAGCCACCAGGTGAGGGTGGCGATCAGCGCCGCGCCCAGGGCGAGGGCCAGCAGCGGGAGTACGGGGCCGGTGGGCGGCAGCCAGTCGCCGGTGAACGGGTTGACCGGCGCGCGGGGGCCGGACTGGAAGCGGCTGGCGACCTTCGCCAACGCGGCGATGCTGAGCAGCGCGGTCAGCACCGCGACGCCACGCACCACCCAGGCGGTGCCGCCCGCCCAGCTGGTGCCGCGCGGCAGCCACCGGTCCAGCAGCGCCGGCAGCCGGGGTACGAACGCCGGCAGCAACAGCAGCCCGGCGCCGGCCGGCATCGCGTACCGGCTGTGGGAGAACCAGCCGCTGTGCGGCAGGAAGTAGAGCTCCAGCGCGGTGAGCAGCCCGAGCAGGCTGACGAACAGCCCCAGGTTGACCAGCCGGTAGCGCCAGCCGGCCAGCAGCGCGGCGAGCACCACCAGCGCGATCACCATGCCGTGCCAGCCCCACACCAGCCAGAACGGCAGCGGTGTCTCGCCGTAGCTGAACTGGCCGACCAGCTGCTTGAAGTAGAACGGCACCCGGGTGGTCGCCACCCCGTGCAGCGCCTCGGACAGCGACATCCGCATCGGGTGCGCCACCTTCGGCGCCGGCGCGGGGTCGGCGATCCTTGAGGTGGCGGTCCAGGCGACGAACACCACGATCGCGCCGCCGACCAGGCCGCCGCCGAGCCGGCGTACGTCCCGCCGCCGGCGC
>JBOGDG010000087.1:0-9465 GCA_050701655.1 Micromonosporaceae bacterium | reverse complement strand
GCGGTGTATGTGACACTCATCTTCGACGCAAGGCCCTCTGTGAAGTTGATCTTTGGAAGGACCACCTTCATACCGGGGTCTTGCGTCCTTTTCGTTGCACCCCACGCGGCTCGGCGTGTCGCCAGCAACCCACCACGGCCAGCTACCGATCGTCACCAACCCGTTGCGCGGAAAGGCTCACTGCCTGGTCATATCGCCCCCTGGTTTATCTCTAAAGAAAGTCTGGGCTGAAGGGTGCTGTCGGCACAGTCGGGAATGTCAGCACTCGCCCGCCCGTCGCCGAGATCGACCAGCCACGTCGCGTTGCTGATGAGATGGAGTGGCGCTAATTGATGACTTAACTCATGTTTAGGTTCGGCTAGAGATGAGGTGTGCAGAAAGACGTCGAGGTACCTGGTGGCCCAGGGCGAAGGCAAAGTTAGTTGATCTTGGGTGCCTTTGCTGATGTGGCTGGGCGGGGTGGCCAGGGCTGTTGACGGGCGCGGCCTTCCACATAGGACGATGTGAGTTCTGACGCTGACATCGTCTACCCGAAAGGTCGCCGGCCGGGTGGTATGAGCTGTGACGGGGTGGGCACCGAGCCGGCGTACGAACCATGCCGGGCCGTGTACGCAGCCGGTGTCCAGGCCGGCTGGGACAGTGACCCCATCCAGCACGGCAACGAAGGTTGCGGTCGCAACGGCGTGATCCTCGTTCGACTTCGCGTCCGGCGCCGGCTCGCAGGCGATTCACACTTCCATCACGATGGCGAGTCCTCCCAGGCCGGCCACTCGGCCCATTCATGGTGCAGGATCCGGCGTGATCTGACCGGTCAGCCGTAGAAATCCGACGGGCTTTGGAGGGCGTTGCGAAAGGATGACTGTTGGTGACATCCCGGGAGGTTCTGTTCGTACTTCGAATTTGAGACATATTCTCGTACGTGAATCAGGGACGGGCGGTGCGGCGTAGGGTCGGCACATTGCCTGACGGGACGCGCCCGCACCGCCGTCGGGGGGCGCCTGGAGGCGGCCGGCTCATAAATCCGGCGACGTGACGCCGAGAGCAGGCCGACAGGCGAGCGTGCCGCGGACGGTCCTACCAATGTGTGGAGGAGGTCCGTTTCGATGAGGCAACGGTCCATTACCGTCCTGTCCGCCCTGCTGCTGGTCACCGCGTTCTTCGCGGCACCGGCGGGGGCGAGCCACAACGCCGACCAGCACAGCCCGAACGCCTCGCTGCTGTTCAACTCCCCGAACGCCACCGGTGCCATCAACTCCGACCTGGCTTTCTGGGGCAACCGGGCGTACGCCGGCAACTACGACGGGTTCCGGATCTTCGACATCTCGAACCCGGCAACCCCGCAGCAGTTGGTGGACTTCCGCTGCCGCGGTCCGCAGGTCGACCCGATCGTGTGGCAGAACAAGCTGCTCTTCCTCGCCGTCGACTCCGTGATGACGAGCGCCGACTGCGGGGCTCCGCCCGCCGCCAACCCCGAGACGCCCACCGGCTGGGAGGGGGTACGGATCTTCGATGTCAGCGACCCGACGAGCCCGAAGTACGTCAAAGGCGTCTACACCGACTGCGGCGCCCACACGATCAGCCTCTACCCCAAGAGCCGCAACGAGCTGCTGATCTACGTGTCGTCGTACCCCTTGCGGCCCGGCCCGACCTGCGGCCCGGTACGCGGCCCAGCTACCGGCAACAGTGCACTGCACGAGAAGATCTCCGTCATCAAGGTGCCGGTGAACGCGCCGGCCGCCGCGAAGGTGATCGCACAACCGACGGTCTCCTACCCCGGCGACCCGGACAACGCCTTCGACCCTGTCGAGCACGGCGTGCCGGCAGGCGTGTTCAACCCGCTCACCGCGTGCCACGACATCGGGGTGTTCGTGAAGCTGCGGCTCGCCGCGGGCGCGTGCGCGGAACAGACCCAGTTGTGGCGGATCAAGCCGAACGGGATCCCGGACACCGAACACCCGATCTGGGTGTTCGACGACAACACCGACGTCGACGGCCCGGGAGGTGGTGACGTCGCTGTCGACTTCTGGCACACCGCGCGGTTCACCTGGGACGGCAAGTACGTCCAGGCCGACGACGAGTCGTTCGGGGACGGCTGCCCGCCGACCACCGAGTGGGCCGACGGCACCGTCAACGACACTGGACGGCCACACCTGATCCGGGTGTCCGACGGGCAGCGGGTCAGCTTCTTCGACCTGCCCCGTACCGAGGCGAGCGCGTACTGCTCGGTGCACCAGGGCAACTTCGTACCCGTCCGGGGCCGCTACCTGTCGGTCAACGCCTGGTACATGGGCGGGATGAACGTGATCGACTGGACCGACCCGGCGAATCCGGTCGAGGTGGCGTACTACGACATCGCCCCGGCCGGTGCGACCGGCTCGGACAACTGGTCGGCGTACTGGTACGAGGGTCCGTCGCTGCCTGGCGACTCGCTGACCATCTACGGCACCGACGGAGTGCACAACCCGGCAACTGGCAGAGGGTTCCAGGTGTTCCGCGTCGACCTCGCCGCCGACGAGGTCAACCTCGGGCATCTCAACCCGCAGACCCAGGAAGACCCGATCACCTAGCCCCCGCGGACAGCGGCGGTCCGGGAGGTCCGTAACCCCGCCTCCCGGACCGTCGCCCGCCACCCGTCCCCGCCGCTGGGCCATCACCGCTCTCCGATAGGAGGCACGTCATGCGGCATCACCACTGCCCGCTCCTGCTCGCCGTCGCGGCGAGCACGATCCTCGCTGCTCCGTCAGCCGCGATGGCTGACCACGCCACGAACCCGCACACCGACAACATGCACGCCAAGGGGCACAGCGCGCATCCGGCGACGTTCTTCGGAGAGCCGGACGGCGTACGCCACATCAGCTCCGACATCGCGTTCTGGGGAAACCTGGCGTTCCACGGCAACTACGACGGATTCCGCGTCATCGACATCTCCGACCCCGACAACCCGCAGGAGATCGTCCACCAGGGCTGCAACGGCGACCAGGGCGACATCTTCGTCTGGGACGACATCCTGGTCCGCTCCTGGAACTCCAAGAAGACCGTGCCTCGCGACTGTGACGGCGACACGGTGCCGGCGGGCTGGGAAGGCGTACACGTCTTCGACATCAGCAACGTGGCCGACCCCGACCTGGTCGCCTCGGTCGAGCTGCCGTGCGGGTCTCACACCCTGACCGGCGCCGGCATCTCCGGCGGCAACGCGATCGTCTACAGCAACAACTCCAGCAGCGGCGGTTGCACCGGCGGCGACCCGGCCGGTGACTTCATGGACGTGATCGCGGTGCCGCTGGCCAACCCGGCCGGCGCGAGCCTGATCCACCGGGAGCAGCTCGCCGGACCGACCACCGCCGTCGCGACCGGATGCCACGACGCCGGGGCGATCCTGGGCAGCGTGAACAAGGTCGCCTGCGCCAGCGCGGACACCATCAACGTGTTCGACATCGGCGCGAACGACACCCCCGGCGGCAGCCCCGAGGACCCCGCGCTGCTGTTCACCATCTCCGAACCGGGCGTTGGACAGGCCGGTACGAACGGCCGCTGGCACTCGGCGGCCTTCACCTGGGACGGCGAGGTCATCGTCGCGGGTTGGGAGCCCGGCGGCGGTGCCGCACCCGAGTGCGAAACCACCGACCCTGACCTGGACAAGAGCGCGTTCTTCTACGACGCGGACACCGGCGCGAAGCTGGGTCAGTGGACCCTGCCGCGAGGCCAGGACGGCGTTGGGGAGAACTGCACAATCCACAACTACAACGTGGTGCCGCTACGCAGCGGCCGCTACGTACTGGTCAGCGGCAACTACCAGGCGGGCACCTGGGTCACCGAGTTCACCGACCCGGCGAACCCGGTCACGCTCGGCTGGTCCGACCCACCCGCCATCACCCCGCCGGACCTCGGCGGAGCCTGGTCGTCGTACTGGTACAACAACTTCATCTACGAGTCGAGCATCACCGAAGGACTCAACGTCTTCCGGTTCAGCGGATCGGCGACCGCCGGTGCGATCCGGCTCGGCCACCTCAACCCGCAGACCCAGGAGTTCTCCCTCGGCTGACGGCACACTGCCGCCGCCACCGTCCACTCAGGACGATGGTGGCGGCAGTACGTGGTGCGGCTACCGGGCCCAGTACACGTGGGTGATGACCCGGTTGCCGTGGCCGAAGTCGCGGACGAACACCGAGTAGCCGCGTGACCGCGAACCGGCCACCTCGCGGCCCCACGTCGACGCGCTGTTGCCCACGTCAGCCTGGCTCGGGCCGGCCACCCGGCCGACCGTCGAGGTGGAGTCGGTGTGGGCGTAGATAGTCTCCAGCTGCTGGTAGTGTGGGCGTTGGGGTGCTGGTTGCTGTCAGGGTTGTTGGTGTAGTCCATGCAGGTGCCGAGGTTCGGGTTGGTGAAGTCCTCGTCCTGGTGGTCCAGCCCGAAGTCGTGCCCGACCTCCTGGCACATCACCAGGTTCCGCCACGCCGGCGTGGCGTACGTCGCGGTGTTGAAGTACGAGTCGTTGACCTTCGATGCGGCCGGCGGTGGGGCGGCAGTTCTTGGACGTGGCGCCACCGGTCACGATCGTGGTGTCCAGGACCGAGGACTTGCTCCAGTCACTCGACGTGGTCCGCAGGTACGAGTCCCAGGTCGAGTCGACGTTGTCGCCGAGCTTGAGCGTGAACGGGTTCGCCGTACGCGCCCAGTGGTAGTTCCCCCAGGAGTGGTCAGCTTCGGGGTCACCGCGTTCCCCAGGCGCCGGTAGTGGCGGTGTCGCTGCTGTTGGGGTTGCGGGTCCAACTGGTCGCCGTCTCGAAGTCGTCGGCGTACACGGTGGTGGGCGGCGGTGGGGTGCCGCCGAGGTTCGGTTTCAGGACGAACAACCCCTGCTCGATTCCGCTCACCACCACGTTGCCGCTGCGAGGTACGGGTAGACGCTCCACGCGCCGCGAGCCACGACGCCAGAGCGGCGCCAGGTCGCATGGCGGGACGTGGGTGCATCTTTCCTCCCCAGGACAGAAGGATGCGGGGAGCACCTGCCCCGCATCCGGATCAGCGGGCCACGGCGAACGCCGTGGCCCTGGTTCAGACGGCGCCTCGGTCGAGCCGTGCGGCGTCGCCGAGGTTGGAGTTTCCTTCCAGGAAGCGGATCCGCGCCACCTCGCCGGCGTGCGATCCGGTGTACGCCAGGATGTACAGGCCGTTGCGGATGTCGACGACGTAGATCAGGCCGTCGCGGATGATCGGGTAGCTCCACATCACCACCTTGTTGGGGCCGCGGGACAGCGCCGGGTCCTCGGTGGCGACCGACGCCAGTGGTGCCGGCGAGAACCAGCCCGCCTGCCGGGGCGTACTGAGGTCGCTGATGTCGATCGCCTGCAGCCCGCTCGAGTGCCAGGTGACCAGAGCGAGGTTGCGGGTCAGGGTCGGGTTGTGGGACGAGTAGCTGGTGAACTGTTCGGTGGCCGGGTCGTCGGCGGGTGAGCCGCAGAACGACCGCTGATTCGGGACCGTCTGGTACTCGCTGATGATCCGTGGCTTGCGCGGCTGCGCGGCCTGGATCACGCGCGACCAGCCCCACGGGCAGCCGAAGCTGGGGCTGGTGAAGGTGCCGTACACCTCGTCGGTGGTGAAGGCGAGCGGCCGGCCGGGCACCGCCACCGCCGAGTGGGACTCGGCGCAGGCGTCCAGGCAGTTGCCGTCCGACGTACCCCAGCGGGGGCGGTTCTCCACCGGCGTGAGCAGCTTGTCGTTGAGTGACAGCCCGCTCGGTGGGATCCGGCCGGCGGCGACGTCGCTGGTGTCCAGCACCAGGAAATGTCCCCGCAGGTACGCCAGGTACGTGCGCCGGCCGTCCACGGTGACGCCCATCGAGTGCACCGCGAGATCGTTGTCGTAGTTGGCCGGGTTCTCCGCGCCCGGGTAGAGGTGGTTCCAGTTGCCCCGGGCGATCTCGGTGAACACGCCCTCGCGAGCCCGGCTGATGTCCGTGACGACCAGGTTCGCCACATCGGGATTCACCGAGGTGGTCGGGGTGGACAGGTAGAGCAGCGCCCGCGCCGGGTCGCGCGGGTCGATCCACAGGAACATCTCGTGCGGCCTGCGCGACGGCACGTACGTGGCCAGCAGTGGCGGGTTCACCGGGTCCGCGGCCAGGTCGAAGAACCGGATGCGCCACACGTCCGCGCTCGGCGGGCAGGCGTGGATCACGGCGCTGCACCGGAAATACATCACCGCGAGCAGCCCTTCGGCCGGCCATACCCGCAGCTCACGGGAGGTCTGCCCGACATTGGCGCCGGTGACGAACTCGTTGCCGAACTCGCCGACGACCTCCGGGTGGCGCGGGTCCGCGGTGTCCACGACCAGGACGCCCGGGCG
Organism: Micromonosporaceae bacterium; assembly: GCA_050701655.1. Lineage (GTDB taxonomy): Bacteria > Actinomycetota > Actinomycetes > Mycobacteriales > Micromonosporaceae > WHSM01. The sequence continues at coordinate 3,117 of JBOGDG010000087.1, read as the reverse complement.
TACGTGCGGGCACGAGTCGATGCCCGTGGTGTCCCGGCGCGGGTCGCCCACCCCGCAGCGGGACGAGCCATCGGTGCGGTTGCCGACGTACACGTACCGGCCGTGGATGGCCAGTGCTGCGTTCATGCCGCGGTCGGCGAGTGGGGCATGCCCCACCTGGACGACGTTGCGGGCGGTCCCTGGCACGTGACCACCAGGGTCCGGGGAGGAGTCCGCACGGGCCGGCGCCGGGCCCACGAGCGGAAGCAGAAGTACGAACAAGGCGAACACGATGCGCTTCATCACGCCTCCTGGCGGTCACGAAGCGGCCCATTTCCGGTCGCTCTGCCCAGTCTTGGAGTGCTTTACGAGCCGGTCAACGGTCCGAACCCTGTACCGTCCCCTACCGCTCGACAAGGGCCGGGCGCGTTGGGAGCGCCCGGCCCTTCGTGCCGGTGGGTGCCAGCCCTCAGACCTACGGGCCGGTGTACCGGAAGATGTACACGCCGAAGTCACGGTCGCTGGCGGCGACGTACTCGAGGCCGCCCCGCTCGAAGACCAGCACACCCCAGAAGTTGTTGCCGCCCTGGTCGATGAAGCGGCCGGTCTCGACCAGCTTCCCGTCCTGGATCCGGGTGAATCGGAAACCGCCTGCGTAGTACGAGTAGTACGCCAGGCTGGCGTCCTGGTGCGAGGTGGCCACCTCGAGCACCGAGACGTCACCGAAGCCGGTCGCGAAGTCGGTGTCGTGCGCCTCGGGCAGCGCGTACGTGTCCAGCTCGGTCAGTTTGCCGGCCTTGTTGTCGTACAGGTGCACGTACCCCCAGCCGTCGAAGTACGACGTGAACGACAGCGAGTCGCCCGTGGTGCCCAAGGCGATCGGGGCCTGCTGGCTGCCGTCACCGGCCTCGCACTCCGCGTCGCCGTACGGCGTGTCGAAGATCGCGAAGCCCTGCTCCCGCGGCGCCACGCCGAAGGTCGGGATGTTGCCCTCGACGCTCATCCCGAGCGAGGCGTTGCAGGCGTCCGAGCCGGTGCGGTTGAAGATCAGAATGGCCGCGTAGCCACCGGCCGCCTCGACGTTGGCGACCTTCTCGGTGAAGGTGCAGACACCGCAGATGCTGGCCGACGCCGAGCAGGACGACCTGCCGTGGGGTCGGTTCTTCGACGCCTCGTACATCGACGTCCACCATGCCGAGAGCCGTACCGTGCTGGGGGCACCGCTGGGCCCCGCTCGGAACCGCTTCCCCTGCGCCAGCACGTGCACGATGATCGGTCCGCAGCCGTGGCGTCCGCGCCATCCTCGCCTCGGCCGACATGACCGTCGACAACATCGTGCGCCTGACCAGCTACCTGCGAGACCCCGCCTTCGCCGAAGCCAACGCCGCCGCCCGACGGCCGCACTCGGCGGCAGGCGCGTCCCGACAACCGCGATCGTCGCCACCACGCTCGACAGCGACTGGCTCGTGGAAATCGAGGTCATAGCCGCGGGGTGACGCGATCGCCGGTCAACGACCAGGGCGGCGGCCGCCGAGCCGGTGACGCCAGCGCATTCATCGCTTTTGCGGCGACCCGAGCCAGGTGGCCGGCGCTTACCAGCGATCGGCCACCTGGGGAGCGATGAGGTCGTCGTACACGGCGCGCACCTCGCGCAGTGCCTGGTCCGGCAGCGGCGGCAGGTCCGCGGCCGCCGCGTTGCCCCGCGCCTGTTTCGGAGTACGCGCGCCCGGGATCACCACCGTCACACCAGGCTTGTCGATGATCCAGCGCAGCGCGAACTGCGCCATGGCGACCCCTGGTGGCACCAGCGGAGCCAGCCGCCGTACCGCGGCCAGCCCGGTGGTGACGTCGACCCCGGAGAACGTCTCACCGACGTCGGACGCCTCCCCGTGCCGGTTGTACGTGCGGTGGTCGTCCGGGCGAACCGGGTCGTCTCGTCGTACCGACCGGACAGCAGGCCGCTCGCCAGCGGCACCCGGGCGATGATGCCCACCCCCGCGGCACGGGCCGCCGGGAGCACCTCGTCCAGCGGTCCGAGCCGCAGCATGTTCAGGATGATCTGCACGGTGGCCACCCCTGGCCGGGCGATCGCGGTCAGTGCCTCGGCACGGGTCTCGACGCTGACCCCGTACGCCGTGATGCGCCCTTCTTCGACGAGGGCGTCGAGGGCGTCGAACACCGCGTCGGTGGAGTACACCGCGCTCGGTGGGCAGTGCAACTGCACGAGATCCAGGATGTCGACGCCGAGGTTGGCGCTGGACCGGTCGGCCCATGCCCGGAAGTTGCGCAGCGTGTACGCCTCCGGATCCTGCGGCATCACCCGCCGGCCCATCTTGGTGGCCACGACAATCCCCGCGTCGCTCCGCGACTTCAGGAACCTGCCGATCATCGAGAGCTCGGCGCTGTCGTTCGCCGACCGCGCGGCGTACCTGGGCGACAGCGACTTTGTCGACGTGCCCGTCAAGGGCCTGCTCTCCGAGGGTATGCCGACGAGCGCCGGCCTCTCATCGGCGACAACGCTGCCGACAAGCCGACCCCGTCCGGCGACCCGTGGCCGTACGACGACGGCTCAGGGTCTCTGGTCACGGCCGGGGACGCGGGCCGCGCTGACGGCTCCACCACGCACCTGGCCGTGGCGGACCGGCACGGCAACGTGGTCAGCTACAACTTCACCATCGAGTCGATCGCGGGCAGCGGCATAGCCGTCCCCGGGCACGGTTTCCTACTCAACAACGAGTTGACCGACTTCTCGTTCAACCCCGACGATCCGGCCAACGCGCCGGCCGGCGGCAAGCGGCCCCGCAGCAGCATGTCCCCGACGATCGTGCTCGCCGACGGCGAGCCGGTGCTGGCGGGTCGGCTCGCCGGGCGGCGCCCGCATCATCACCACGGTGCTGCAGGTGCTGGTGAACTACGTGGACTTCGGGATGAGCCTGCCCGAGGCGTTCGCCGCGCCGCGGTTGTCGAACCTCAACGGATCGCTCACCGCGGCGGAGCGCGGGTTCCTGGCCACGCCCGAGGCCGACGCCCTGCTGGCGCGGGGTCACCGGTTCGGCGCGGTGGGGACGCTCGGCAACGTCACCGGCGTGGCGTTCCTGGCGGACGGCCGGATGCAGGCGGCGGCCGAGCCGGTGCGCC
>JBOGDG010000086.1:0-9591 GCA_050701655.1 Micromonosporaceae bacterium | reverse complement strand
GCACGCAGCCGTACCGAGGCGGCGCGCGGGTTGTCCGCCAGCTCCGCCTCGTCCGGCAGCTCCGCGCCCCGGGTAAGCAGCCGCAGCACCGGCGCGGTGCCCTCCGGCTCCACCGGCAGCCCGATCGGCGCCGTCGAGGTGGCGCCCGCGGCGAGCTCCCGCTTGACGATGCGGTCCTCGAGCGAGTGGTACGCCAGCACCACGATCCGGCCACCCATCGCCAGCGCGTCGATCGCCGCGGGAATCGCCTCGCGTACCGCCTCCAGTTCGCCGTTGACCTCGATCCGCAGCGCCTGGAACACCCGCTTCGCGGGGTGGCCGCCCTTGCGCCGGGCGGCGGCGGGGATCGCGTCGCGTACCAGCTCGGCGAGCAGAGCGGTGGAGGTGATCGGGGCGCGCTGGCGTTCCCGCGCGATGGCGGCGGCGACCCGGCCGGCGAACCGCTCCTCGCCGTACTCGGAGAAGATCCGGCGCAGCCGGGCCACCGGGTAGCTGTTGACCACCTCTTCGGCGGTGCGGCCGGTGGTGGGGTCCATCCGCATGTCCAGCGGCGCGTCCTGGGCGTAGGAGAAGCCGCGCGCCGCCTCGTCGAGCTGCAGCGAGGAGACCCCGAGGTCGAACAGGATCCCGTCGATCCGCTCGTGACCCAGCTCGGCCAGCACCTCGGTCAGCTCGCTGTGGACGGTGTGGACGAAGTGCACCCGGGGCGCGAAGCGCTCCAGCCGGGCGGCGGCACGGGCCAGTGCGTCCGGATCGCGGTCCAGCCCGATCAGGGTGAGCCGGGGGTACGCCGCCAGCAGCGCTTCCGCGTGCCCGGCGAGCCCGAGCGTGGCGTCGACGCAGACCGCGTCCCGGTCAGCGAGGGCGGGGCCGAGCAGCTCCAGCACGCGGCGCAGCATGACCGGTACGTGTACGTCGTGCCAGGCGCGTTCGCCGTCCATCTCGACCCCCCTGTCTTGTCGATGGTGTCTGGCTCTCGGTCGCGGTCGAGAGCGCCGGTCTGTGCTGTGTCCCTCCTGCGGTGTCGCGGGTGTACGAAAACGTCGTGCCACCAGATCCCCATCCGCTCGCGCGCGCCTGACGCCGGGGAAGTGACGTCAGGAGACGCCGAGCGGCTGGAGATCTCGCGGCACGTGTCGCCGCGTCCGCCGCAGGGCTAGAACCCGGGCAGCACCCCCTCCTCGATGTCCGCGAAGGACTCCTCGCTGTCGGAGAGGTAGGACTCCCACGCCTGGTTGTCCCAGATCTCGACCCGGTTGCTGGCGCCGATCACCACCAGCTCACGGTCCAGATCGGCGTACTGCCGCAGCGGCGGCGGGATGGTGATCCGGCCCTGCCGGTCCGGTAGCTGGTCGAAGGCGCTGGCGAAGAACACCCGGCTGTACGCCCGCGCCGCCTTGTGCGTCACCGGCGTGGCCTGCAGCTGCTCCGCGATGCGGCGGAACTCGGCCATCGGAAACACATAGAGGCAGCGCTCCTGCCCCTTGGTGATCACCAGACCTCCCGCCAGGTCGTCCCGGAACTTCGCCGGGAGGATCAGCCGGCCCTTGTCGTCCAGGCGCGGGTTGTGGGTACCGAGAAACATCGGCCCACCCCCTTATCGGCCTGTCCGCCCCCACGGGCCGGCGGAAGCACCCCCTGCTCCGCCATCGGGCCCCACTGTACTCCACTTTCCTCCACCGTCAACGCGAAAGCAGCCCGCCCGAACTCCACGATCGAGCGAATCCGCAGGTCAGAGCGGGTGACGCGGGGTGGAGCGGTTTCGGCCGCCGTCACCTTTCCGACACCGGGTGTACGCGTAGCCGCGTACCAAAACCGGACATAAGGTCACCACCAACGCGGCCGTGAAGCAGGTGAACGCCGCAGGTGGTGCAAAGTGGAGGCCGGAGAAGACGGGTCAGCTGGCGCCCGACTCCCGCACCGCCTCGTCGAGCGATTCGGGGGTACGCCCGAGCAGTGCGCGACCGTCGTCGAAGAGCAGGATCGGCCGCTGGATCAGCTCGGGGTGGGCGGCCATCGCGTCGATCCAGCGACCCCGGCTCGCGTCGTCCCGGGGCCAGTCCGCGAGTCCCAGCTCCGACGCCACGGGCTCGCCCAGCCGCGCGACCTGCCACGGCTGCCGCCCCAACCGGGTCAGTACGTCATCCAGCTCGTTCGGCGTCGGCGGCTGCTCCAGATACCGCCTGATCCCGAAGTCCAGCCCCGCCACCTCGAACCGATCCACCGCCGCCCGGCACTTCGAACATGCCGGATTGAACCAGACCTCCATCACGCTCCCTCGCGCGCCGCCGCGGATCCGAGAACGGTACGCCACAGCCCAGCGCCCAGTCGCGCAGCTCCTCACGGCAGCTGGCCCCGACCTTCGTCATCAGCTTGTGGAGGTGGTTCTTGGCGGTCTGGTGCGCGATCCCGAGCTCCCGCGCCACCCGCTTGTTGGAGTAGCCGTCCACCACCAGCTGCACGATCTCGGCCTCTCGCGGGGTGAGATCGGCCGGGCCGGTAAGGCGTGCCGGGTCACCACCGCCAGCCAGGCCCTGGTCCCACCCGGGCGGCACCACCGTGCCACCCCGCGCCACCCGTACCAGCGCGTGCTCGAGATTGGTGGGCGACACGTTCCGGAACAGAAACCCCCGTACGCCGGCGCTGAGCGCGTCGAGCAGCTCGGCGCGACGCCATGACCAGCTCATCAGCACCACCGGCACATCCAGATCCCGCGCCAGCGCGACCGAGATCCGTAGCGGTTCGAAGCCGGCCAGCACCACGTCCGGTGACCGGCTCAGCGTCAGCGGCGCGAGCTCCTGCGGCACGCTCGCCCAGCCCAGACAGCACATCCGGTGGGTCTGGCCGAGGATCCTGGTCACGCCCTCTGCGAAGAACGCCGAGGCGTCACCTAAGACGTACCCGACGCTGTCTTCCGTCATCGCAGGCCCCTCCTGGGAAGCGCGCGCGGCGTCATCCCCCGAGGACTGACTGAGCCGGCTCACACCGCGGCGGCATGAGGAGCACGCCGCGGCAGCCCGAAAGGAATCCTTCCAGCCGCGGGTGATTTAGCAGGCCATTGTGTCGAGCTTCGGACTACGTGACGCAGAGTCGCCCGGTACTGGTACCGAGCGGGCCATTTGACCAATACTCCCGACCAGTGGACCCCTGCCAGCCTGACGCCGGGGAGAACGGCCGAACCTGGACTAGGGGGCAATCGTGCGGAAGATCGCTGTCGCGCTGACGCTACTGCTGTGCGGCGCGCTCGTCGGCCTGCCGGCGCCGGCCAGCGCTGAGGGCACCGAGGCGCTGGGGCCACCGGGGATCACCATCGCGGAGGGCTCCGGCATCGCCGCCGGTGGCGTCGGCCTGCGGGACACCCAGCCCGGCAACCTCACCGTGGAGGTGCCCGATGGCGCCGCCGTCCGGCAGGTCCTGCTCTACTGGGAAGGCCGGTCGAAGGCGCCGGACCCCGGTGACGACACCATCGTGGTCAACGGCACCGAGGTCACCGGAGCCACCATCGGTGGTCCCACGGTGTTCTTCAAAGCCGGTGGTGTCACGCCGGTGAACACCACCAGCTTCCGCGCCGACATCACCGACCTGCAGCTGGTGCAGGCCGGTCCGAACTCGCTCAGCGTCGGCGGGCTCAGCTTCGACTTCGCCAACAACGGCGCGGGTGTGATCGTGATCTACCAGGACGGTACGCAGACCGCGTTCATCGACGGCCGGGACGGCAACGACAACGCATTCTTCAGGTTCAAACCCCCACTGAACACCACCGCGCCCCAGACGTTCACCTTCGACCCGGCCGGGAACGCCCGTACGGCGCACCTGACCCTGATGGTGTCCAGCGTCGCGCCGAACCGCCCCAACGCGGTCGAGATCACGGTGGACGGCGACACCACCACCCTGGTCAACCCCTTCGGTGACCTGCAGGGCCCGGAGTGGGACACCAAGACGCTCCCCGTCACCGTCCCGCCGGGAGCCACCACGGTCTCCGTACGGGTGCTCTCGCAGAGCGACGGCACCAACCGGCTGCCGGCCTCGATCACCTGGACCAGCGCCTACCTGGCGGTCCCCACCGGATGTCCCTCCGCCCCGGCGGTCGACCCGGCCACACACGGTGCCGCGTACGGCATCGACGCCGGACTGCTGGGCCAGAAGCTGATCGACCAGCGTCCCAAGGTCGCCACGCAGGCTCCGGGCAGCCCGCAGGACGGCAGCGCCGCCGAGCCGCAGATCTCCGTGCCCTCGGTGGCGACGGTGAAGCTGCCATTCGTGGCGTCCACCTCCTCGCTGGCCCCGCACCCGGAGAGCAAGGCGACCGCGACCACCTTGGACGTGAACCTGCTGGGCGGCGCGATCACCGCCTCCGCGGTGCACGCCGTGTCGCGGTCGTCCGCCTCGCCGAGTGGGGCCTCGTACTCCTCGGCGGGTTCCCACATCGCCGACCTGAAGATCAACGGAAACCCGATCGCGAACCTCGCTCCGAATAAGACAGTGAACGTCAAGAACCCGCTGCTGCCGCTGCAGACCATCGCCAAAGCGGTGCTGTACGAGGAGACCGGCTCGTCGTCGCTGGGCTCCGGGAAGGCAACGGCGACGCACTCCGTGAACATGATCCACATCACGCTGCTGGCGCCGTTCGGGCCGCTACCCAAGGGCGCGGAGATCATCGTGGCGCACGCGGAATCCGACGCACTGTCACCCGCGGATCCCTGCCCGTCGACCGCCGAGGTCAGCGGCCGGGCGTTCACCGCCTTCGCGGAAGGCCGGCTGGGCGCGGACGAGGAGCCGATCGCGACCGTACAGGTGGGCGATGCGAGCCTGCCTCCGACCGGCGGCGCCGACGACACGCACGTGCTGCTGGTGACGGTGCCACCCGCGGTGCTGGCCGCCGCTGGGCACGACACCACGTCGGGCTCACTGACACCGAACCCGAACGCCACGGCGCGCTCGGTGGTCACCTCCGCGGTGCTGCTCGGCGGGTTGGTGACCGCGGACGTGCTCGACGTGGCCTCCACCAGCTCCGCCGACGGCACCACCGCCGGTACGGAATTCGGGGTGACCTTCCTCAAGCTGGTGGTCAACGGCAACCCGCTAGCACAGAATCCGCCGCCGAACACCACGATCGCGATCCCGCAGCCCGGTGGTCAGCTGGTGCTGATCGTGCTCAACGAGCAGACCGTGATCAGCAACGGCACCACCGACACCGAGGGCACGGTCAACGCGATCCACGCGTACGTGTTCAACAACAGCGGCGCGCTGGAGGGTGAGGTGATCGTCGCCTCCGCACACAGCGACGCCCACGTGTAAGCACCGCGCTACCAATAGACCGCGCTGCGCCGCGCCGGATCACCACCGGCGCGGCGTAGCGCGTCCCGGCGCTCAGAGCACGACGCTGACCATCCGGCCCGGGACCACGATCACCTTGCGGGGAGTACGGCCGGCCAGGAACTCGGCGACCTTCTCGTCGGACAGTGCGGCTTCCTCGACCGCGGACGGGTCGGCGCCGGCGGGGACCTCGATCCGGCCGCGTACCTTCCCGTTGACCTGCACCGGGTAGACCACCGTCTCGCCCTTGACCAGCTCGGGGTCGGCGACCGGGAACTCCTGGTACGCCAGCGAATCCTCGTGGCCCAGCCGGCGCCACAGCTCCTCGGCCAGGTGCGGGGCGACCGGGGACAGCATCAGCACCAGCGGCTCGGCGACCTCGCGCGGCGCCGCGTCCAGCTGCGTCAGCCGGTTGTTCAGCTCGATCAGCCGGGCGATCGCGGTGTTGAACCGCAGCCCCTCCAGATCCGTACGCACCGCGTCGATCACCCGGTGCAGCAGCCGCCGGGTCCGCTCGTCGGCGGGGGTGCCGGCCACCCGCGACTCGCCGGTCTCCTCGTCGACCAGGTTGCGCCACACCCGCTGCAGGAACCGGTACGAGCCGACCACCGCCCGGGTCTCCCACGGACGGGACACCTCCAGCGGCCCCATCGACATCTCGTACACCCGGAAGGTGTCGGCGCCGTACGTGGTGCACATGTCGTCGGGGGTGACCACGTTCTTCAGCGACTTGCCCATCTTGCCCAGCTCGCGGATGACCGGCTGGCCCTGCCAGGTGTAGCCGCCGCCGGGCCCATCCTCGACCTCCTCGGCGGGCACCGGGAAACCGCGCTCGTCGCGGAACACGTACGCCAGGATGTAGCCCTGGTTGATCAGCCTGCGGAACGGCTCGGAGCTGGAGACGTGGCCCAGGTCGTACAGCACCTTGTGCCAGAACCGGGCGTACAGCAGGTGCAGTACGGCATGCTCGACGCCGCCGACGTACAGGTCCACGCCGCCCGGGTCGCCGTCACGCTGCGGGCCCATCCAGTAGCGCTCGTTCTCCGGCGCCACCAGCTGCGAGTCGTTGGTCGGGTCCAGGTAGCGCAGCTCGTACCAGCAGGAACCGGCCCAGTTGGGCATCGTGTTGGTCTCCCGGCGGTACGCCTTCGTGCCCTCCCCCAGGTCCAGCTTCACCTCGACCCAGTCGGCGGCATTCGCCAGCGGCGGGGCGGGCGCGGAGTCCTTGTCGTCGGCCGCGAAAGTCTTCGGGGCGTACTCGTCGACCTCGGGCAGCTCCACCGGCAGCATGTGCTCGGGCACCGCGATCGGGCCGTGCTCGTCGTGCAGGATCGGGAACGGCTCGCCCCAGTAGCGCTGCCGGCTGAACAGCCAGTCCCGCAGCTTGTACTGGATGGTGCCCTCGCCGGCGCCGGTGCGCTCCAGCCAGTCGATGATGGTGCGCTTCGCCTCCGCGACCCGCATCCCGTCCAGGCTCAGGTGCTCGCTGGCGGAGCTGATCGCCGGACCTTCCCCGGTGTACGCCTCCCCCTCGAAGCCCTCCGGCGGCCGCACGGTACGCACGATCGGCAGCCCGAACCGCTCCGCGAACTCCCAGTCGCGTTCGTCCTGGCCGGGCACCGCCATGATGGCGCCGGTGCCGTACCCCATCAGTACATAGTCGGCGACGAACACCGGGATCGGCTCGTCGGTGACCGGGTTGGTGGCGTACGCCCCGATGAACACGCCGGTCTTGTCGCGGCCCTCCGTCTGACGCTCCACTTCGGACTTGCGCGCCGCCTCGGCCCGGTACGCCGCCACCGCCGCGGCGGGACTCGCCGCACCGCCGGTCCACGCCTCGGGCACCCCGTCCGCCCAGCTGTCACCGGCCAGCGTGTCGACCAGCGGGTGCTCCGGCGCCAGCACCATGTACGTCGCCCCGAACACCGTGTCCGGCCGGGTGGTGAACACCCGGATCACGTCGCCGGCGACCGGGAAGTTGATGTACGCGCCCTCCGAGCGCCCGATCCAGTTGCGCTGCATGATCTTGATCGACTGGGGCCAGTCCAGCCCGTCCAGGTCGTCGATCAGCCGGTCGGCGTACGCGGTGATCCGCAACATCCACTGGCTCAGCGACTTCTTGAACACCGGGAAGTTGCCGCGCTCGGAACGCCCCTCGGCGGTGACCTCCTCGTTGGCCAGCACGGTGCCCAGCCCGGGGCACCAGTTGACCGGCGCCTCGGAGACGTACGCCAGCCGGTGCGAGTCGATGATCTTCCGCTGCTCGCCACGGGTCAGCTCGCACCAGCCCCGGCCGTCGGGGGTACGCCGCTTGTCCTGCGCGTACTCCGCTTCCAGCTCCGCGATCGGGCGTGCCTTGCCGCGCTGCTCGTCGTACCAGGAATTGAAGATCTGCAGGAAGATCCACTGCGTCCAGCGGTAGTACTCGACGTCGATGGTGGCGAACGAGCGGCGGTCGTCGTACGCCAGCCCCAGCCGCCGGAACTGCCCCCGGTACCGGTCCATGTTCTCTTCGGTGGTCTTGCGCGGGTGCTGGCCGGTCTGCACCGCGTACTGCTCGGCGGGCAGCCCGAACGCGTCGAAGCCCATCGGGTGCAGCACGTTGAAGCCGGTCATCCGCTTGAACCGGGTGAACACGTCGGTGGCGATGTAGCCCAGCGGGTGCCCGACGTGCAACCCCGCCCCGGACGGGTACGGGAACATGTCCATCGCGTACAGCTCGGGGCGCTGCGCCAGGGCGGCCCGCGGGCTGTCGGGGGGCTCGGACAGCGGGCCGACCGGGTTCGGCGCGTGGAACGTGCCGTGCTCGTCCCACCAGTCCTGCCAGCGGCTCTCGATCTCGGCCGCGGTGGCGGCGGTGTACCGGTGCGGCGGCACGTCGGAATCGGGCCGGCCCGGCTGGTCGGTCGTCTCGCTCATCGTCTCTTCTCCACAGAGTCGTCGCGGGCTTCTCGGGGCATGAAAAAACCCCTCGCTCAGGAGGGGTCGCCGTACTGTCGCCGGATCGCGGCAGTACGGCTAACTAAGAAGCAGCGCCTGACAGATGCCCGCCATGTCACGAAGTCTACCGGCATCTCCTCGTCGGCCGGGAACCAGTTGCCCGAGCAGCGGGGTATTCCGTACGAATCCGCCTGCGGTGATCGAACTGTTGCTGAAACTTGGCCACCTCGGCATCGGCGGACATGCTGGTTAGCCTGGGAGGATGCGGGAAGTCGCGGCGGGGACCCGGCCGGGGGCTTCTCAGGCTGGCGTACGAGGAGGAATCGAGTGACGGCGCAGCACACCGCAGATCACCTGGGCACCCCGATGCCGGTCGAGGAGCTGAAGGCCCACACGGACCGGATCGCCGCGAACATCGAGCGGGTGATCGAGGGTAAGGCCGCGACCGTACGGCTCGCACTCGCGGTCCTGCTCGCCGAGGGTCATCTGCTGATCGAGGACGTTCCCGGGGTCGGCAAGACCAAACTGGCCAAGGCGCTCGCGCGTTCGGTGGACAGCACGGTACGCCGGATCCAGTTCACCCCCGACCTGCTCCCGAGCGACGTGACCGGGGTCAGCGTCTACAACCAGGAGACCCACGACTTCGAGTTCAAGCCGGGCGCGGTGTTCGCCAACCTGGTGGTCGGCGACGAGATCAACCGGGCTTCGCCGAAGACCCAGTCCGCGCTGCTGGAGTGCATGGAAGAGCACCAGGTGACGGTGGACAGCCACACGTACCGGCTGCAGAGCCCGTTCATGGTGATCGCCACCCAGAACCCGATCGAGATGGAGGGCACGTACCCGCTGCCCGAGGCGCAGCGGGACCGGTTCACCGCCCGGATCGCGATGGGCTACCCGGATCCGCGTTCCGAGCTGGAGATGCTCAGCCTGCACGGCGGCAGCGACCCGCTCGACGAGCTCCACCCGGTCGCCGACGCCGCGACGGTACGCCGGCTGATCGCCGGCGCCCGTACGGTCCACGTCGCCGAGCCGGTCAAGGTGTACGCCGTCAACCTGGTCAACGCCACCCGGGAGTCGCCCGAGCTGCGGCTCGGCGCCAGCCCCCGCTCCACCCTGCACCTGCTGCGTACCGCCCGTGCGGTGGCGGCGCTGGAGGGGCGGGACTACGCACTCCCCGACGATCTGCAGACCCTCGCCGTGCCGGTGTTGGCGCACCGGCTGATTCTCACCGCCGAGGCGCAGCTGGGGCGGCGTACCACCGACGCGATCATCTCCGACCTGGTGCACCGGCTGCCCGTGCCGCACGTCCGCCCGGAAGCCGGCCGTCCCGTGGCC
>JBOGDG010000085.1:0-9616 GCA_050701655.1 Micromonosporaceae bacterium | reverse complement strand
CCGGCAACGATGTGACCTCGATCGTCGTCTACATCGCCCACGACCGGGTCGGGTCGCTGCTGGGGGTGCTCACCGAGCTGGCCGCCCGCGGCGTCAACCTGACCCGGATCGAGTCCCGCCCCACCGGCAACGCGCTCGGCCGCTACTGCTTCTTCCTGGACTGCCTCGGCCACGTCGCCGACGCGCGGATGGGGGAGGCGCTGATGGGGCTGCGGCGTACCAGTGCGGCGGTACGTTTCCTCGGCTCGTACCCCCGGGCGACCGCCGAGCGGGTGGCACCGCCGCCCGGCACCGCCGACCCCGACTTCGCCGACGCCGCCGCATGGCTGAGCCGGCTGCGGCAGGGCTCCGTGCAGTGAGGCTGATCTTCGTACGGCACGCCGAGAGCGAGGCGAACGTCAGCGGCAGCCTCAACTGTTCGGTGCCCGGACCGGGGCTCTCGCCATTGGGCTTCGAGCAGGCCGCGGCGCTGCCGGCGGCGATCGAGCCGGAGCTGGACGGGTTGCCGCTGCGGGCGGTGTGGGCCTCGACGATGCTGCGCGCCCAGCAGACCGCCGAGCCGGTGTCGGACCGGTACGGCGTACCGGTGCAGGTCCACCCGCTGCTGCACGAGGGACACGTGGGCGACCTCAACGGCCGGGTCGACGACGAGGCGTACCAGGCGCTGTACGAGCTGTTCGCCTGCTGGCACGTCGAAGGCGACATGGAGCGCTGCCGCCCCGGCGGCGAGACCGGCACCCAGCTGGTCGACCGACTCCGTACGGCGGTCGGCGATGTGATCGCGGGCGGCCCTTCCGAGGAGCCGGGCGCCGTGGTGGTGGTCAGCCACGGCGCGATCCTGCGGGTCGGGCTGCCGTGGATCTGCGAGAACGTGAGCAAGCCGTACACCATGACCCACCATCTGCCGAACACCGCGCGGGTGGTGGTCGACGTACTCGACCGCGACCAGCCCAAACTCCTCTGCCGCAGCTGGGACACCAACCCACCCGACTAACTCACGGCTCGCAGCCAGCTCGCGATGCGCTGAGCCACTTGTGGCTCGACCTCCACTGTGGGCAGCCGTTCGGTCAGGATTGCGAAGTCGACCAGGCCGGCTCGGACGAGTGCGCCCACGAACACGAGGTCCTTCTCGCGGTGTGTTCGAGCTGGTCACGCCGCATGCGCTGCGGCCCGTTCGAGCGCCGCGAGCCGCTCCACCTCGCTGAGAGCGCCGGCGTACGGGCTCAGCTGGCGTAGGTCGGTTCCGTACTCGTCAGTGCGCAGCATCTGCGTGACGAGCTCGTCGGGCGGACCGTCGATGAGGCGCTGCCAGTCGTCGAGCTTGTGTTGGGCCAGCTTGCCGCGGACCATGCCGCGCATCCGGGTGAGGTTGGCGTGGGCGAGCTCCCGGAAGTGGTGGGGCTGGTACTGGAGCCGGGTCGCCAGGGTGCGGTGCAGCTCGTACTGGACGCGCTCCTCGCGACGCATCTGGTCGGTAAGAGCATCGCGGGAGGCGGTGGCTTGCTTCAGGATCCGGTGCACTTCGGGCTGGCTGCGGCCGATTCGTGCGGCGATCTCGCGCTGACTGACACCCGCCCGCGAGGCGGCGAGCACCACCCGGCGCAGGGCCAGATCGGCGTACGTCCGTGCCGCGGCGGCCTCGGCAGCGGTCTGTTCCAGCGTCGCCAGCAGCAGGTCGCGTACCACCTGGTTGTCCTCGGCATTCACGAAGCCCTCCCACGCCCCGAGGTGATACCGAATCGTATCAGCGCCAGGGGGTGCCGGTGAGGCGGTGGTACGCCTCGGCGTACCGGGCGTGGGTGGCGGCGACGATCTCGTCGGGGATCTCCGGGGGCGGCGTGGTCTTGTCCCAGCCGGTGCCGGCGGCCCAGTCGCGTACGAACTGCTTGTCGTACGAGGGCTGCGGGCCGCCCGGCTTCCACTCGTCGGCCGGCCAGAAGCGGGACGAGTCGGGGGTCAGAACCTCGTCGCCCAGCATCAGGGTGCCGTCGGCGGCGTGGCCGAATTCGAGCTTCGTGTCGGCGATGATGACGCCCCGCTCGGCGGCGATGTCGGCGCCCCGCTGGTAGATCGCGAGCGTGAGTCGGCGCAGCTCGGCCGCCAACTCGGCCCCGACCGCCGTCTCCACCTGCGAGAACGAGATCGGCTCGTCGTGGTCGCCGACGTCGGCCTTGGTGGACGGGGTGAAGATCGGCGACGGCAGCCGGTCGCCGTCGACCAGCCCGGCCGGCAGTTTGATGCCGGAGACGGGGCCGGTCGCCTCGTACTCGGAGAGGCCGCCGCCGGTCAGGTAGCCGCGCGCGACGCACTCCACCTTGACCATGGTCAGCGCGCGGCACCGCACTGCCCGCCCCGCCCACTCCGGGGGTACGTCATCGGCGGAGATCACGTGGTGGGGCACCAGATCGGCGAGCTGCTCGAACCACCACAGCGACAGCTGGGTGAGGATCCGGCCCTTGTCCGGGATCGGCGTCGGCAGTACGACGTCGTACACCGAGATCCGATCGGACGCCACCAGGATCACGTCGCCACCGTCGCGGTAGACGTCACGCACCTTGCCCGAATGCACCAGCTCCACGGAGCCGAGCCTAGCGTCCGTCAAGATCATGGCTCCCTTCATGCCGTGATAGCAGCATGAGGGGAGCCATGATCATGGAAACGGGGAGCGGCGTACCCCCGGAAAGGGTCTAACCGCCCAGGTTGCCGAGCAGGCCGCCGCCACCGCCGCCACCGGCGGGAGCCATGATCGGGCCCTCGCTCGGCTGCACCAGTACGAAGCCCTGGCCCTGGAACACCAGCTGGAACATCTCGCCCGAGCCGCCCTTCAGCAGCGACTTGATGCCCTGGGAGCGGTGGATCGTGGTCTGCAGCTGGCTGGACCAGCCGATGATCGCGTCGGTGTCGACGTACACCGGCATCTGTGGGCTGACCGGGATCACGATCGGCGAGCCGTCAGAGGTGATGGCGAGCTTGCCCTGCCCGGAGAACACGCAGTTGAACAGGCCGCCGCCGAACATGCCGGCGCCCTTCACCATCGAGATCTGGTACTGCAGCGTGGGGTCGAACACCAGCACGTTGCGGCCGTTGATCGACAGGTACTCGTTCGGGTCCAGCTCGAGGACGAAGACGTTCTCTTTGTGGCTGGCGAACCACATCTCGCCCTGGCCCTTGACGCTCATCAGGGCAACACCTTCGCCGGTCACTGCCCGCTTCAGGAAGTTGCCGACGCCCTGGCTCTTGGTCTCGATCTGGAGATTCCCGCGGTACGCCACCATGGCGCCCTGCCGCGCCAGCACCTCGCCGTTGACCGCGTACTTCGCGCAGTAGGAGTTCTGAAGGGTCAGGCCCGCCTGGGTCGGCGGCTGGGCCATGTTCTCTTGAGTGAAGACGTCGCCACGCACGATCGTGCTCCTCGATTCCAGGACACTGTTACGCGGGACAGTAGCGCGTCAACCCCAGCCGAGTTCGTGCAGCCTGGCATCGTCGATACCGAAATGGTGCGCGATCTCGTGCACCACGGTGATCGCCACCTCGTCGACCACGTCGTCCTCGGTTTCGCAGATCCGCAGGATGGGATTCCGGAACAACGTGATCCGGTCCGGCAGCACGCCGCCGTAGTCCCAGCCGCGGTCCGGCAGCGCGTACCCCTCGTACAGGCCGAGCAGGGTGGGGCCGTCGGCGGGCGACTCGTCCTCCACCATGATCACGACGTTCTGCATCATCTTCAGCAGCTCGGGTGGGATCTCGTCGAGGGCGTCACCCACCAGCTCCTCGAACCGCTCCCGCTCCATCTTCACCGGCACGCCGTCGATTCTGCCGTGCCGGCCGATGCCGTGGGGACGGGGCTACGCCGCCGGGCTGAGCAGGGATCGCGCCTGGCGGTGAAAGTCCTGGACCGACGGCACTTCCCGGTAGGGTTCGGTGCGTTTCACTAGGTCGCGCACCGCTTCCCGGGAGCGGGAGGAGCTCACTGTGGTGGCGAGTTTGACGACTCCGATCCCGCGAGCCGCCGCCGACTCCACCTCGCCCGAGGCGATGTCCCCGATGGCGAGTACGGCGTTGCTGAGGGCGCCTCGTCGTGCCCGTCGTTGGCGTCGCGCCTCGGCGGCGGAGTCGTTCGCGAACCGGGTGATCTGGGTGGTGTCGCCGAGGTCGCGGAAGCAGTGGGCGGCCTCGCCGAACAGGTAGGCGGCATCGATGAACCGGGCCCACTCCGCTTCGTTCTCCGGTACGACCCGGTCGAAGCTGGCTTCGGCACGTGTCACGGCTCGGGTGGCGGCCAGCGTGTCACCGAGTGCCGCGAGGGCGCGTGCTTCGAGGATCTGGAGATCGGCCAGGCAGGCCGGTGAGTCGTCGGCGCCAAGCCCGCGTTGTCCGGCTCGGGCCAACGCCAGCGCCTCACGCGGGTGGCCGAGCAGGTTGGCCTGATCCGACATCCCCGCCAGTACGTGCGCGCCGAGCGGACGGTTGCCGGACGCCTCGGCCAGCCGCAGCGACTGGATCAGATACCGCTGGCCGAGACCGTGCTGCCCGTCGTCGTAGGCCATCCACCCGACCAGGTAGGTCTGTTCGCTGGCAGCTTCGTACAGCGCCGTCTGGACGGCCGGTTCGTGTGTCCGCTGGACCAGCGGCAGCACCTGGCCGGTCAGATACTCGACCAACGCAGCCCTGGCGTGGCCGCCACCGCGCATCACGTCCAGCTCCTGAAACAGCCGGAACATGTGCCGGATGCTGTCCACCTGCGGCTGCCCCACCTTGCGGGGTCCACGGTCATCCGCGATCGCGCTGAGCGACGCGATTAGCCAATCCCGGCTGGGCGCGGCGAGCGCCGCGAGCGCGAACGGGGCGGCGATTACACGACGACGCTTCAACTCCGCCCTCCCTTACCTCGTGACAGGCGAAGCTCGCGTAGGTCGCTCAGATAGTCGCTGGTGGCGGCCTCGAACCCGAAACGTTCGTGCAGGACCACTTCCAGTTCCGAGGAGATCATCAGCAGCGAGGGCAGCGACACCCGCTCGCTGGCGAGGGCACGCCGGCCCTGGTCGACGGCCTGTTCGAGCTCGCCTTGACGCGCGGCGGCCACCCCGAGCGTGATTCGGGCCTCCGCGATCCGCATCGGGGAGCGCTCCGCACCGTCCCAGTCGGTACCGGCCCGGATGACCTCCTCGGCGTACGCGGTGGCGAGTCGGTCCTCACCGAGCAGCCGGTAGCAGTCCATGGCGTAGAAGTCGAACTTGCCGGGGTCGACCACGAAGTGGTGGTGCGGGTTTTCGGGTGGCGGCATCGTCTCGAGCTGCGCACGACCCTCGTCCAACGCCAGCTCCACCTGCCGCCGGTCGCCCAGCCGGGCCCACGCTTTCGCCCGCTGCGCCGCCAACTGCACCGCGACGCCCTGGCGTGGTGCGACGGCGCGACCCGCGTCGGACGCCGTCACGACACCCCGGTAGTCGCCCTGGGTAAGCGCCTGCCAGGCACGCATCTCGTACGCCCAGCCCACGATGGCCGAGTGGTCGGCCTCCTGCCCGAGCGACAGCGCGGCGAGCCGGGTGGCTTCCGCACGGCGATCCGCACCCATGTCGTATTCAAGGCAACCAATCAACAACGCCACCCAGCCGGCCAGGGAGAGCACCTCCCGGTGCTGCGCGAGGGTCAATCGGCGGTCCAGCAACCCGGTGATCTGACGCAGCCAGCGCAGCGCTTCCAGGCGTAGCTTCGCGGCAGGGCGATGGCGGTAGTCAGAACACAGTTGATCCGCCATGATGATCAAGGAGTCCAGCGTCACCTGGTCCACATCGGACGAGCGCAGCCGCGACAATAACTCCAGGGATGCCAGGTCGACGCTGCCGTCGCGCCCGACATGCCGCTCGACAGCCGGCGCGGGAAACAGGGCCGCCGTGACGGTGCCAAAGGCCTTCGCGATCAGAGACTGGTAGAACGGGCCGGGCACGCGGCGGCCGGACTCCCAACGCTTCCAGGTGCGCAGCAGCGCGGCTTCCTCAGGCAGCGACTCGCTGGTGCGGGCGCGGAGGGCACGTACCACGTCTCGCTGGGACCAGCCACGAGCATCGCGCTCCCGCCTGAGGCGCAGCGCCCACGAAGGCTTATCGCTCACGCTTCACTCCCCGGAACCCACCGACCTCTGCCTAGTCTGCCGGATAGCCGCCGGTGACAGCAGGGGGTGACATGACGATGTCACCCTGTCGCCGTCTTCAAAGCCCTCTCGAAGTCGGCTGACCTTATGCGTAGGCAGTTCGGACATATCGACGAGGGGTGAACGTGACCAGGGAGTACGCGGGGCGGCTTGACGCGGCGGGGCTGTGGTACGAGGTCGGGCGGGAGGTGCAGGCGGTGGCGCTCGTGATGCGCCGGCACGAGCTGGTCGAGGAGCAGCAGGTGTGCGCGTGCGGGCGGCTACCCGTACACACGTTGCCGTCTTTCGGACTTCGCTGCGACGTCGCCGGTGAGCGGTGGGTCCGGGCGTGCGAGGCGATGCGCCGCGTCGTGGCCGAGTCGCAGGCTCGCGCCGTCGGCCGGGCGAGCGTGACGCGGCAGGGGTACGGCGCGTGACCGCCTCCACCGGCAAGCCGTACACAGTGGAGCGCGGAGGGCTGGCGACCGCTGAGCTGCCACGGCTGTTCGCGCTCTACCGGCACCTGGATCTGAGCGGCGTGAGCGGGACCGGCGTGGTCGCGTACGGCACGGTCTACCCGTCAGGTCGGGTCACGCTGTGCTGGCTCGGGCGCACCACCGGTCACCCCAGCGTCGGGGTGTACGACGCCCTCAGCGCGGTCACGGCGATCCATGGCCACCACGGCCACACCGAGATCGTCTGGCTCAGCCCCGCCAACGGTCAGGACAGGCCCTAGCTGCCGAGCGGGCCGCCGACTACGCGGCAACACGTGTCGGCCGTACGTGGGATGATGCGGCGGGTCCATCGCCCGGCGCCGATCCGTGGAGGTCTTTGAATGTCTCAGTACGCCGCACCAGGTACGCCCGCCAGCGGCCTGCCGTACCAGGTGACCGGCGCGCCGGCGCCTTATCCACAGGCGGCACCGCCGCGCCCGGCGTGGATGTCGGCGCGCAGCACGCTGGAGTGGGTGGCGTCCGGGGTGGCCGGGTTCGGGCTGCTGATCGCGGTGATCTCGCTGGTGCTGCCGTGGGAGGTCCACGTCTCGCACGGCGAGTACGGCTACACGCTCTACACCAGCGCCCAGGGCAGCGGCGGACTGTCGTACACAGGTGGGCTGATGTTGCTGGTCAGCGCCCTGATCGCGCTGCACTTCACGCCGCGCCGGTTCAACCTGCCGCTGCGGGTGTTCTCCGGGGTGCTGGCGTTGCTGCTGATCGGGCTGCTGGCCGGGGTCTCGATCGCCACGGCGCTGGAGGACGGCTCCGGTCGCAACGAGGACCACGTCAGCTGGGGGCTGATCCTGGCTTTCGTCGCGGTGATCGTGTTCGGTATCGCCGCCGGCCTGTCGCAGCCTGCGCCGGCCGCGCCCGAGGCGGTCGCGATGCAGCCGGCTCCCGAGGGCTACGGCAACGGCGTGCTGCAGCCCGGTGAGGCGTACCCGTACCAGGGCGGAAGTCAGCATCCGCATGGGTGAAACTGGCCCGATGGGTAGCGCGGAGTCCGAGTCGGTGGAGCAGGAGCCTTCGGACGAGGCCGGCGTGGACGAGGCTGGCGTGGACGAGGCTGGCGTGGAGGTGGCCGGCGTCGACGAGGCCGGCTCTGATGAGGCTCGCGTCGCCGAGGTTGGCTTGCGCGACACCGAAGAGATCGAGTTGGCGCAGCCGGCGTTCGCGGCCGCACCCGGAGTCGGTACCAGCATCGGCGCGCTCAACGTGTCGACGATGTCCCCCCTCGGCTGGGCCGGGGTGGCGGCGGGCGTACTGGGGACGCTGCTGATCGCGGTGTCGTACCTCGCCGGCTGGCTCACCGCCTCGCTGGAACACTTCGGGGTCGCCGAGACCGAGAGCCTCGGGATGGCGGAGGTGACCAGCGACGGCCTCTCGTGGATGTACCGGGTCGCCACCCTCGGCCTGATCGGCTGCGCCATGGCGCTGCTCTTCACGCCACCGCAGAACCGACAGGTGGTACGGCTGGCCGGGTTCGCCGCCGCCGGGCTGGCGCTGCTCACCGCGCTGATCGCGACGTTGATCATCGGGGCCATGCTGGCGCAGGGCGCCGCGTACTTCGGAGACGCGGACACCGTCGGGTACGGCTGGGGTGTGTACGCCGCCTACCTCGGCATCGCCGGGGTCACCAGCTTCGTCGGCTTCTTCGAGAAGATGGCCCGCCGCCCGTACTGACGCGGCGGTGCGGGGTGGTCTGGCGCGATGCGGCGGGCAGCGCTCCTCGCCGGGCAGCGCCGGCGCGCTGTGAGAAGGTGTGTGCGCACGACACGAGGGTGATCGGGGGAGGCGATGACGTACCCAGTGGTTTCCCGCGAGCCGCTGCGATTCACCGCGGCGCAGTGGCTGACGTTCGGGGCGGCGGCCGGTGGGCTGCTGGCGTACCTGGCCTCGTTGCTGCTGAGCTGGGCCACCGCGCGGGGCGCCGGGCTCGGCCTGTTCGACGTGATCGCTGACAGCAGCCGGGCCACCTCGGCGCTGTTCCTGGCGTACCTGCTGTTGCCGCTGGTGGGGTACGCGATGAGCGGTGCGGCGGCGTTGGGGCTGCCCACGCGCCGACGCTCCCGGGTCCCGGTCGCCGGGCTCGCCGCACTGCTCGGGCTCGCCACGGTGGGGTGGCTCGCGCAGCGGCTCCTCGTCAGCGGCCAGCTCGACCTCGGCCTCGGGTGGTACGCGGGGCTGGCCAGCGTACTCGCGGCTTGCGTGGCTGCGGCAGGATCAGCGGTGGGGTCCAGAGTGGGGGGATCATGAGCGTTCCGTACGCGACGCGGCCGTCCGGCTCGAAGTGGCTGGTGCCGGCGGTCAGTGACTATTTCCGCGGGCTGTCGACACTGCGCCTGGTCTCGCTCGTGTTCGCCGCCGTCGGGATGCTGCTGTTCTACCTCGCCGCGGTGTGCAACTGGTACACGGTCAAGACCACCTCGTCGTACCGCGAATCGAAATGGACCCAGGAGCAGCCGGTCAGCATCGGCACGCTGCTGCTCGGCGACACCGAGGAGCAGTACACCAACCCGTACGCCGGCTCGTCGCGCAACGTCGGCAAGCGCCCGGAGTTCGAGTCGTACGCCGACATCTACGCGATCTTCTACCTGGTCCTCGCGCTCGGGCTGGTGGCGCTGGTGGTGACCGCCCTGATGGCGCAGGGCAAGATCCAGCTGTGGCTGCGGATCGGGGCGGCCGGCTGCGCCGCGCTGTCGCTGTTCTTCGTGATCCTGATCAGCGCCGACCTGTCGGCGATGGCGAACGCGTACCAGGCGTTCATGACCGCGCAGGGCAGCGTCGGTGGCGGCGAGGGGATCGTCTACACCGTCGAGCAGAATGTCGGGGTGGGATTGCTGCTGGGTGCGGTGGCGAGCCTGCTGCTCGGGGTGTCGGCCGGGCTGAACCACTTCACCGGCCCGGTGCTCGCCCCCGTCGCGCCACAGCGGTACGGCGCCCCGGCCGCTTACCGGCCCGCGCCGCCCGGCCCGCAGCAGCCCGGCCC
>JBOGDG010000084.1:0-9636 GCA_050701655.1 Micromonosporaceae bacterium | reverse complement strand
TGGCAAGGGCGGCGACGAGCTCGACGAGGCTACCGACGAGTCGCCGGACGAAGCCGCCGACACCGACGACGGCGGAGGCCAGACCGAGGAGACCAGCAGCGTACGGCGGCGGCGCCGGCGTCGCCGCAAGGGCGCCGGAGACGGCGAGTCCGCCGACGACGACGGCGTACAGACCGTGGTCAAGGTGCGCGACGGGCGCGCCGGCCGCGACGAGGTGCAGGGCGTCTCCGGCTCCACCCGGCTGGAAGCCAAGCGGCAGCGCCGCCGGGACGGCCGGGAACAGCGGCGTACCCGCCCGCCGATCCTCACCGAGTCGGAGTTCCTGGCTCGGCGGGAGGCGGTCGACCGGGTGATGGTGATCCGGGGCAGCGCCGACCGTACCCAGATCGGGGTACTGGAAGACGAGGTGCTGGTCGAGCACCACGTCACCCAGCAGTCCAGCAACGCGATGGCGGGCAACGTCTACCTGGGCAAGGTGCAGAACGTGCTGCCCAGCATGGAGGCGGCGTTCATCGACATCGGCCGGGGCCGCAACGCGGTGCTGTACGCCGGCGAGGTCAACTGGGACGCGGCCGGGCTGGAAGGGCGTACCCGCACCATCGAGCAGGCGCTCAAGCCCGGCGACTCGGTGCTGGTGCAGGTCACCAAGGACCCGGTCGGTCACAAGGGCGCGCGGCTCACCAGCCACATCAGCCTCTCGGGCCGGCACCTGGTGTACGTGCCGCACGGCCACGCCTCCGGGATCAGCCGCAAACTGCCCGACAACGAGCGCAAGCGGCTGCGGGACACGCTGAAGAAGCTGGTGCCCGAGGGCGCCGGCGTGATCGTACGTACCGCCGCGGAAGGCGCCTCCGAGCTCGACCTGGAGCGCGACGTCGCCCGGCTGCAGGCGCAGTGGGAGGAGATCGAGCAGAAGGCGAAGGGCGCCAAGCCCCCGTCCCTGCTGTACGAAGAGCCCGACCTGGTGATCCGGGTGGTGCGGGACATCTTCAACGAGGACTTCAAGGAGCTGGTGATCCAGGGCGAGGACGCCTGGGAGCTGGTCGAGCCGTACCTGGAGCACGTCTCTCCCGAGCTGGTTTCCCGGGTACGCCGGCACGCCGGCCCGTCCGACGTGTTCGCCGATCTGCGGGTCGACGAGCAGCTGCTCAAGGCGCTCGACCGCAAGGTCTACCTGCCCTCCGGCGGTCATCTGGTGATCGACCGTACCGAGGCGATGACCGTGATCGACGTCAACACCGGCAAGTTCACCGGCAAGGGCGGCAACCTCGAGGAGACGGTCACCCGCAACAACCTGGAGGCGGCCGAGGAGATCGTGCACCAGCTCCGGCTGCGCGACATCGGCGGCATCATCGTGATCGACTTCATCGACATGGTGCTGGAGTCCAACCGGGAGCTGGTGCTGCGCCGGCTCACCGAGTGCCTGGGCCGGGACCGTACCAAGCACCAGGTCACCGAGATCACCTCGCTCGGGCTGGTCCAGATGACCCGTAAGCGGGTCGGCCAGGGGCTGCTCGACGTGTTCGGCGAGACCTGCGAGCACTGCCGCGGTCGCGGCGTGATCGTGCAGACCGCGGCGCTGGAGGCGAAGCCTGACCAGAAGTCGGCGGCGGCCGAGGTGAAGCGGGTGGCGGCGGCCAGTGCCAACGGCGAGGCGGAGGCCAACGGCTCGCGGGCCGAAGCTCCCTCCGACGAGGCCGGTGCCGGTCGACCGGCCAAGAGCACCAACGGTCGGCGGCGGCGCCGCAAGTCCGGCGGCGAGAGCGCGGTGGCGGGGGAGACTGCGGAAGTGGCCGACGGGCCGGCGCCCGACAGCGACGAACGCGCCCCGGTTTGATGCGGGGCGCGACGATGACGTACCCTTGCCAGCGGCGTGCTCACGCGTGCCCGATGTCTCGTGCGCGAAGGCCGCGAGGATGAACCCCACTCCGTGGACACGACAGGAGAGCTGCGTCCGATGTACGCGATCGTCAAGACCGGCGGCAAGCAGTACAAGGTCGCCGAAGGCGATGTGATCGAGGTCGAGCGGCTCGCGGTCGAGCCGGGCGGCGAGGTCAGCCTGCCGGCCCTACTCCTGGTGGACGGCGAGGGCGACGACGTCACCGTGGTGACCGACGCCGCCAAGCTCGCCGCCGTCACGGTCACCGGTGAGGTGGTCGGCCACGGCAAGGGCCCCAAGATCAAGATTCACAAGTTCAAGAACAAGACCGGATACCACAAGCGGCAGGGTCACCGGCAGCAGAACACGCAGGTCAAGGTGACCGGCATCCAGAGCGGGAAGTAGGCGCTGAGATGGCACACAAGAAAGGGGCGTCGAGCTCGCGGAACGGACGCGACTCCAACGCCAAGCGGCTCGGCGTCAAGCGGTTCGGTGGCCAGCTGGTCAGCGCCGGCGAGATCCTGATCCGGCAGCGCGGCACCAAGTTCCACCCGGGTGACCAGGTGGGGCGGGGCGGCGACGACACCCTGTTCGCGCTCGCAGACGGCAAGGTCGAGTTCGGCACCAAGCGCGGCCGCAAAACCGTCAACATCGTCAGCGAGAGCTGACCGACTGACATAGCCAAAGAGCGGGCCGGGCTTTGTCCGGCCCGCTCTTTGGTGCGTTCCGATAGAGGATGCGATTGTGACTACGTTTGTCGACCGGGTCGTGCTGCACATGAAGGCGGGCGACGGCGGTCACGGGTGCACGTCGATCCATCGGGAGAAGTTCAAGCCGTTCGGCGGGCCGGACGGCGGCAACGGAGGCTCCGGCGGTGACGTGCTGCTTACCGTGGACCCCGGCGTACACACCCTGCTCGACTTCCACTTCCGGCCGCACGTGAAGGCCAGCAACGGCGCGGGCGGCCAGGGCTCGAACCGGCACGGCGCCAACGGCGGCGAGTTGGTGCTGCGGGTGCCCGACGGCACGGTCGTACAGACCCCGGACGGCGAGGTGCTCGCCGATCTGGTGGGGGCCGGTACGACGTACGTGGTGGCCGCCGGTGGCCGGGGCGGGCGCGGCAACGCGGCGCTGGCGAACACCCGGCGGCGGGCGCCCGGGTTCGCCGAGCTGGGCGAGCCGGGTGAGCAGCTCGACGTCGTACTGGAGCTGAAGAGCGTCGCCGACGTGGGGCTGGTGGGCTTCCCGAGCGCCGGTAAGTCGTCGCTGATCTCGGTGCTCTCCGCGGCCCGTCCCAAGATCGCGGACTACCCGTTCACCACCCTGGTGCCCAACCTCGGGGTGGTGCGGGTCGGCGACGAGACCTTCACCGTCGCCGATGTACCTGGGCTGATCGAGGGCGCCGCCGAGGGCAAGGGGCTCGGGCTGGAGTTCCTGCGGCACGTGGAGCGCTGCGCGGTGCTGGTGCACGTGGTCGACTGCGCCACGTTGGAGCCCGGTCGTGACCCGGTCAGCGACATCGACGCGATCGAGCGGGAGCTGGCGGCGTACGGGGGGTTGGCCGACCGGCCGCGGATCGTGGCGCTGAACAAGATCGACGTACCGGATGGGGCGGAGCTGGCCGAGCTGGTGCGACCCGAGCTGGAGAAGCGCGGTCTGCCCGTCTTCGATATCAGCGCGGTAACTCGCGCCGGCCTGCGTCCGTTCACGTACGCGCTGGCCGAGGCGGTACGGCAGCACCGTGCGTCACAGCCCGCACCGGAGGCGACCCGTACCGTGATCCGGCCGAAGGCGGTGGACGACACCGGCTTCACGGTCGAGGCGGCCGGTGACGGCGGCTACGTGGTACGTGGCGCCAAACCCGAGCGCTGGATCCGTCAGACCGACTTCTCCAACTCCGAGGCGGTGGGCTATCTGGCCGACCGGCTGGCCCGGATCGGAGTGGAAGAAGAGCTGGTCAAGCAGGGTGCGGAGCCCGGAGTCACGGTACGGATCGCCGACCGGGAGTTCGACTGGCAGCCCACCCTATACGCCGGCGCCGAGTTCACGCCGAGCAGCCGCGGCACCGACTACCGGCTCGACACCAGCGACCGGGTGGGCGCCGACGAACGGCTCGCCGCCCGGAAGGCTCGCCGGCGGCGTACCGAAGACACGCCCGGCGCCGAGCCCGAGCCGGGGGTCGCGGCCGAGTCCGAGACCGATGCAACGGCCGATTCCAAGCCGGACGATTCCGGCGAGTAATCGTTTCGCAGCGGCGTGTTCTTGCCAGGCCATGACCCGCGTCGCGCGGAGCCCTGCTGGCTCTAGTACTCTGCCGCAATCTGTCCCCGGCTCACCGCGTGGCGCGGCGGAGGAGTCATGTCACTGCTCGTCAGGCGCGGCGATTCGCCACAGGACCGTTTCGCCGCCGAGATCCTCGACCTGTTCCGCTTCGACGAACGGGTCGAGGACGCGTGGTATGACCGCGAGCAGTTCGCGATCTCCGTACGGCCGGTGGACGGCACTCCGATGCTGGCCCGGCTGGCCGAGCTGTACGACCAGTGGGGTGCCACGGACACGGCGAGCCGGTCCGCGCCGCTGCGGGAGTTCGTGGCGAACACGCTGCGGCCCCCGGAGCTGCCCGACAGCTGGGAGGCCGCCCGCGAGCTGGTACGCCCGGTGCTGCGTGGGGTGACCGCGGCGTTGCCGCCGAGCCGGGCCCCCGAGACCGGGGCGCTGTGGCGGCGCAGCATGCCGTACCTGGCCGAGCTGGTGGAGCTGGACCTGCCGGGCGGGCCTTCGCTGTCGATCGCGCAGGTGCAGCGGTGGGGTGTCAACGCCGAGGACGTGTTCGGTGCCGCCCGGCAGAATCTGGCCGCCCGGGTGCTGCAGCCCCAGCCGTCGGGTCCGGTCGGCGAGCGGGTGCTCCGGCTGGTCGACGACGGCGGCATGTACTGCGTCTCGCAGCTGCTGATCGACGGCTGGCTCGCCGGCTTCTCCTGGTATCTCGGGGGCCGCCCGGTGGCGTTCATCCCCGACCGGTCGACGCTGCTGGTCGCTCCCGACAACCCGGGGCTGCTCACCAGGGTCTTCGAGATGGTCGAGGAGGAGTACGACCAGGCGGCCCGCCCGGTGTCGCCGATGGCGTACACGGTCGACGACGCGGGACGGCTGGCGCCGTACAACGCCCCGCCCGGGCACCCGCTGCACGTGTCCGCCGGCCGCGCCGAACGGGTGCTCGTCGCCGCCGAGTACGGCACCCAGAAGCGCTGGCTGGACGACGCCGGCTCGGGGCACCGCGCCGGCACGGTGATGCTCGCCGGCCGCGGCGACGGCAGCGTGTTCTCGGTCGCGACGATGCTGCGGGACAGCGCCACGCTGCTGCCGCGTACCGACTATGTGGCGCTGTACGTCGACGCGGACGAGACCGTCTTCGTGGCCTGGGACGACGCGGAGCAGATCCTCGGGCTCAAGCCTGAGCAGTACCTCGAGCCGGAGCGGTTCCTGGTCGACCCGTGGCTCGCCGGCGGGTCGCGCGGCGCGCTGCACGCCGCCGCGGTCGACCCGTCAACGACCCGCTGAGCACCCCCCGCCGTTCACGCCAGCCTGCGGTCACGCCACCTGTCGTCACGCCGACCTTCCGTTATGCCAGCCTGCCGTCATGCGAGCCGACGCCGCCGCGCCCCGGCGCTGTTACGCGAGTCCGATCGCCCGGGTCGCGCGCTCCAGGGTCTGGGCCGCGTGTTCCCGGGCCCGTTTCGCGCCGGCGCGCAGCTCGGAGGCGACGTGGTCGGGGTGGGCGGCCAGCTCGGCGTACCGCTGCTGGAGTGGCCGCAACACCTCGACCACCGCGTCGGCGGCAGCCTCCTTGAGCTGCCGGTAGCTGGTGAACTGGCTGGCCAGCGACCTGGGATCAGCGCCGCGGCAGGCGCCGAGCAGCTCCAGCAGGTTGCTCACCCCGGGTTTCCGCTCCGGGTGGTACGCCACCTCGGCGCCGGTGTCGGTGACCGCGCGGGTGAGCTTGCGGCGCACCGCCTCGGGCGGATCCAGCAGGTAGAGCACGCCGGCCGGCGACGGGTTGGTCTTCTCCATCTTGCGGGCCGGGTCGGCCAGGTCCATCAGCCGCGCGGCCACCGGCGGGTTGACCGCCCTGGGCACGGTGAACGTCTCGCCGTACCGCCGGTTGAAGCGCAGCGCCAGGTCGCGGGTCAGCTCCACGTGCTGCCGCTGGTCCTCGCCGACCGGCACCTCCTCGGTGTCGTACAGCAGGATGTCGGCGGCCATCAGCACCGGGTACGTGAGCAGCGCCAGCCGGGCCGACGCACCGGCCTTCTGTTTGAACTGGATCATCCGGTGCGCCTCGCCGTAGCTGGCGGTGGCCTCCAGCAGGTAGTGCAGCCCGGTGTGTTCGGGCACCTGCGACTGCAGCACCAGGTTGGTGGCACCCGCCGCCAGCAGCAGCGTGGCGACCTCGGTGGTACGCCGGCGCAGCGCCGCCGGATCGTGTTCCACGGTGAGCGCGTGTAGATCCACGATCATCGTGACGGTGTCGGCGTCGCGCTGCCGGCGTACCAGGGGAGCGATCGCTCCGAGGTAGTTGCCGAGATGCAGGCTGCCGGTGGGCTGGAAGCCGGTGAGTTGGGTGGACATGGCGGGAAGCTCCTTCGGTCGGTGACGGCAGCTGGTGCCGGCCGGCCGACGCGCACAGCGAAACGGCCGCCCGGATCCGGGCGGCCTCGTGCTGGTCGTGGAGGTACGCGGAAGGGATGGCCGCCCGTCAGGGCGCCCACCAGCCGAGCTGTGCGTACGGCATCCGCATGAACCCGAGTGTATCCGGCCGGCAAAATCTTGCGCGGGTCCGGTATCGGGTGTCGGACATTGACCTGTATCGATCACCATTGCGAGGCTGGCCAGGTCTCAGGCCACCGGTGGCCGGGCGGTGTTCGAGGGTCTCGCGCAAACGGCGGGGTCCGCGCGGTCGCCGGGGGCGTCCGTGCAACCTCTTGGAGATCGCAATGACCCCTCGGAGAGCCCTGGCGAGCGTTGGTGCGGTGGCCATGGCGCTGGCCGTACTCCCACTGAGTTCTTCTGCCGCGACCTCGGCGCCGGCGGACCGGTCCCGACCCACCGTGAGCCAGGCGTTGAAGTTCGACGTCTCGCGGCCGATGCGGGAGGTGCCGCCGCAGGCCGGTGGCGAGAACACCGGCGGTAACATCCCCGAACACGGCGAGGCCGCGCCCGCCGACACCGGCCACGCCCGCGACGCGGCGCTGCAGCCCGGCGCCGGGGACGGGATGCCGGGACCGGTGACCAGCTTCGAAGGGCTGTCCAACGCGGACAACCCGCGCCTCGTCTCGCCTCCCGACCCGGTCGGCGACGTCGGCCTGCACCACTACGTCGAGATGGTCAACCTGACCTGGGCGGTCTACTCCAAGAGCGGCCAGCGGCTGTACGGGCCGGCCACGCTCGGCAGCATCTGGGACGGCTTCCTGGCCGACTGCGAACGCAGCTCCGGTGACCCGATCGTGCTCTACGACGAGATCGCCAACCGGTGGCTGCTGAGCCAGTTCAGCACCACGGGGCCGGAGTACTTCAACTGCGTCGCGGTCTCCGCCACGCAGGACCCGCTCGGCTCGTACTACCGGTACGCGTTCTCCACCGGCCTGAACTTCCCCGACTACCCGAAGTACGGGGTCTGGCCCGACGCGTACTACATCACCACCCGGGAGTTCGCACCCAACGACAGTGAGTCGATCGGGGTGTACGCCGTGGACCGCCGGCAGATGCTCACCGGCAACCCGAACCCGCGGATGGTCGGGTTCAACTACGCCGCGCCGCGGTACCTGGTCGGCGACGGCATCCTCCCCGCCGACCTGGACGGCAACCGGATGCCGCCGGTGGGCAGCCCCGGGTACTTCGCCGGCAGCATGGACTCCGGCTACGGCCCCGATGGGGCGCAGTTCGACGCGCTGAACCTCTTCGAGATGAAGGTCAACTGGGCGAAGCCGGCCAGCTCGACCTTCCAGCACACCGCGTCGGTGCCGACGGCGGACTTCGACTCGATGTTCCCGTGCTCGCCGACCTCTCGCAACTGCATCGCCCAACCGGACACCAACAACAAGGTCGACGTGCTGTCGTACCGGCAGCGGCCGACGTGGCGGCTGGCGTACCGGAACTTCGGCACCCACGAGTCGCTGGTCACCAACCAGTCGGTCGAGGCACGGAAGGGCCAGGCCGGGGTGCGCTGGTGGGAGCTGCGTAACCCGTCCAACCCGATGATCCACCAGGAGGGCACGTACGCGCCGGACGACGGCGTACACCGCTGGATGGGCAGCGCCGCGATGGACTCCGCTGGGAACCTGGCGGTGGGGTACAGCGTCTCCAACGGCACCGACGTCTACCCGGGCATCCGGTACGCGGGCCGGCTCGCCGGCGATCCGGCGGGCGAACTGGGTCAGGGCGAGGCGGTGCTGATCAACGGCTCCGGCTCCCAGACCGGCAGCCCGCGCTGGGGCGACTACACCTCGCTCAACGTCGACCCGAAGGACGACTGCACCTTCTGGTACGTCAACGAGTACTACGAAACCACCTCGATCCGCGGCTGGCAGACCCGGATCGGCGCCTTCCGGTTCCCCGGCTGCGGCTGAGCCGGGGCGGTCGGCACCCGACGCGTGTCCCTAGCTGTTACCCGTGGGGTACCCGTCGGGTGGGGATCGGGCTCTCTCGTGGGTGAGGATGGCGGTATGGCCACCCTCACCCACGACGAGGCGGTACGCCGAGCCGACCTGCTCGCCGTCGACTCGTACACCGTCGACCTGGATCTCACCCGCGGCGCAGAGGAGTTCGGATCCCGTACCGTGATCCGCTTCAGCTGCACCGAGCCCGGCGCCGAGAGCTTCGCCGAGCTCAAGCCGGTACGGCTGCACGCGGCGACGCTCAACGGGACGCCGCTGGATCCGGCGACGCTGGTCGACAACCGGCTGCGGTTGGCCGGTCTGGCGGCGGAGAACGAGCTGGTGGTCACCGCCGACATGGCCTACTCGCACACCGGGGAGGGGCTGCACCGGTACGTCGATCCCGCCGACGGCGAGGTCTACCTGTACGCCCAGACGTTCCTCGACGACGCGCAGCGGATGTTCGCCGGTTTCGACCAGCCGGATCTGAAGGCGCGCTTCGTGGTCTCCGCGACCGCGCCGCCGGAGTGGACGGTGCTCGGCAACGGCGCCGGTCGCCGTGTGGCCCCGGGGCGGTGGGAGTTCGCCGAGACGAAGCCGCTGTCGACGTACTTCGTGACGCTCGCGGCGGGGCCGTGGCACAGTGCGTACCTTGAGCACGACGGGGTCCCGCTGGGGCTGCACGCCCGGCAGTCGTACGCCGCGGCGCTGGACGCCGACACCGACGAGATCTTCACCATCACCCGGGAGTGCCTCGACCGCTACCACCAGCTGTTCGACGAGCGGTACCCGTTCGGCAAGTACGACCAGGTGTTCGTACCGGAGTTCAACGCCGGCGCGATGGAGAACCCGGGCTGCGTCACGATCCGCGACGAGCAGTTCCTCTACAGGTCGGCCGCCACCGATGCGCAGCGCGAGCTGCGTGCCATGGTGATCGCCCACGAGATGGCGCACATGTGGTTCGGGGACCTGGTGACGATGCGGTGGTGGGACGACCTGTGGCTCAACGAGTCGTTCGCCGAGTACATGGGGCACCGGGTGACGGCGGAGGCGACCCGGTTCCGCGACGCCTGGGTCAGCTTCAGTCTGGAGCGCAAGGCGTGG
>JBOGDG010000083.1:0-9691 GCA_050701655.1 Micromonosporaceae bacterium | reverse complement strand
GATCAGGGCCAACCCACCGACCACGGTGAGCGCCGGGCGGAAGCCGGCCAGGAGCGCCGCCGGGGACGCCTCGGCGCCGCCGTTCGCGGTCACCACGGCGGTCACCACGGCGAGCCCGACCGCGCCGCCGATCTGCACCGAGGTGTTCAGCAGACCGCCCGCCAGGCCCTGCTCGTGGTCGGCCACCCCGGACGTCGCCTGAACGTTCAGCGCCGGGAACGCCAGCATGAACCCGATGCCGAGCAGCACCATGCTGGGCAGCACCGAGCTGAAGTAGCCGGACGACTCGTCGACCCGGAAGAACAGCGCGTACCCGAAGACGTGGCTGACCACCCCGGCCACGATCAGTGGCACCGTCCCGATCCGGTCCATGATCGGCCCGGTACGCGGAGAACCGAAAGCCACGATCAGCGCCGCCGGCAGGAACGCCAGCGCGGTCTGCAACGGGCTCCAGTCGCGTACCGACTGCAGGTAGAGCATCACCACGAACTGGAACCCGATGAACGCGCCGAAGAACACGGTCGCGCCGAGGTTGGCCCGGCGCAGTGGTCCGGAGCGGAGGATGCCGAGCCGGATCAGCGGGTGCCGGCTCCGCAGTTCGACGGTCACGAACGCCGCCACCAGACCGGCGGCGACCACCAGCCCGACGAGGGTGGGCGCCGCCACCCAGCCGACCTCCGGTGCGTTGACCACGCTGTAGACCAGCAGCAGCATCGCCGCCGACCCGGTGACGGCCCCGAGGACGTCGTACCCCCGGCCGTCGCGGGCCGGACGTCCGGAGTCCGGGATCAGCTTCAGCCCGGCCAGCAGGGTGAGGATCGCGATCGGCACGGGCAGCAGGAACGTCCACCGCCAGCCGACCTCGGTCATCAGCCCGGAGAAGACCAGGCCGAGCGAGTAGCCGCTGGCGCCGAAGACGCCGAAGATGCTGATCGCCCGGTTCCGGGCCGGCCCTTCCGGGAAGGTCGTGGTCACGATGGACAGCGCCGCCGGGGCGGTGAAGGCGGCGGCCACGCCTTTGACGAAGCGGGCGGCGATCAGCAGCGTGCCGTCGCTGACCAGGCCGCCCAGCAGGGACGCGAACGCGAAGACGCCGAGCGCGACCAGCAGCACCCG
Source organism: Micromonosporaceae bacterium (assembly GCA_050701655.1). GTDB lineage: Bacteria > Actinomycetota > Actinomycetes > Mycobacteriales > Micromonosporaceae > WHSM01. Next base: position 8,575 of record JBOGDG010000083.1, on the reverse strand, counting down.
GCGCCGGCCGAGCAGGTCGGCGGCCCGGCCCCCGAGCAGCAGCAGGCCGCCGTAGCCGAGCACGTACCCGCTCACCACCCACTGCAGGGCGGAGGTGGACAGGCCCAGTTCGGCGCGGATCGAGGGGAGCGCGACCCCGACCATCGAGACGTCGAGGGCGTCGAGCGCCACGACGGTGCAGGCGACCATGAGTACGCCCCAGAGCCGCGCGTCCCAGGGTTGGTTGTCAGAGTGAGTGGGGTTCGGTGAAGTCACTCAGGGGACGCTACATGCGTGCGCATCTAATTCCTACGCATTAAAGTGTGACGCATCTTATGCACGTGCATCTGATAGCCTTGCGCGCGTGACCGACACTGACCGTGACCTGGTGAACGCATGGCATGACCTGCTCGCCCGGCATGCCGCCGTCAGCTCCGCGCTCGAGCGCGAACTCCAGGACCGCCACGGCATCGGGGTCAGCGAGTTCGAGGCCCTGGAGCGCCTGGTCGCGGGCGGCAAGGAGAAGTACCGCGCCCAGGAGTTGACCCAGGCGCTGCCGCTGAGCCAGAGCGCCGCGTCCCGGGTGGTCGCCCGCCTGGAGCGGGAGGGCCTCGTCGTCCGCGCCGTGTGTGACCTGGACCGGCGCGGCATCTTCGTCTGCCTCACCGACGCCGGCCGACAGCGGTACGAGGCCGCCCGCCCGACCCAGCGCGCCGTCCTCGCCGCCACGCTGCAGCCCACGTCGTAACCGCCGGTCAGCGGCGACCGACCGATGCCGCGAAGCTGGCAAATGGCCGGGGCCGGTGCCGCAGAAACGACATGGCACAACCGCGGCACCACCGCGGTAGTGACCCACCGGTTCCGGGGCGGACGCCGCTGCTAGCCGGCCGCCGTGCCCGCCGGGTTCGCGTAGTCACCCGTCGACGTCGATCAGGTCGGTCCAGTCGAGGATGGTGGGCCGAGCTAGTTGCACCGCTGTTGCACGTGGATCTTGTATCCACTCCCCTGACCTGCCATCCCTTCTGTCGTGTTCGCAGTCCCGAAGCGGGACGCGGGGGCAGAGGTGCGGATGTCGATAGTCGACGTCGATCACCTGATCTGCCTAAAGGGCCCATGTCGGCTTGGCGCCTGGAACGTCCGTCAGCACGCGGTCAGCGGTTGGTAAGGGCGCCTTCCCCCTGGCATGAAGATTAATTTCTCCGTAGGATCCATCTGTGCATGAATCTCACATAGACCTCATTGGGAGGAAGGGTGAAGCCAACCACGCGAACCATTAGATTTGTTACGACGGTAATGGCCGTAGCGCTCACGGCGATCTTCGGCGTGACCTCGGGCGCGTCTGCCGCCGGCTCGGACTTGGGCACGACCGCAACCTCGACGGTCATCATCGGCACCCACAACACGCTCCACGGGAACGCCACCTTCCATGACTTCGCCGATGTCATCGGCTGGCAGGAAGTGGACAGCACAGCGGCTCGTCAGAAGATGGTCCAGCAGTTGGGCAGCGGCTACGACCATTACCTTCCGGCTGAGATCCCCGCCAGGGCAGTGCCGATTTCCTGGCGTGTGTCCAAACTCAGGTTGCTCAACACCGGCTTTCAGAGGACCCACGACGGCGAAGCCGGCGTCACTCCGGCTCGGTACATCGTCTGGGTGAGTCTGGAAGTCAGGGAGACCGGCAAGCGGTTCATTTTCCTCAACACGCACTTCATTTCCGGCGCATGGAACAAGCACCCGGAGCGGCAAGCCAGGTGGCTGAAGCACTACACGATTCTCTACAACAAAGTGGAACGGTTCCGGGAGCTGCATCCCGAAAAGCCGATCTTCGTGGTGGGTGACTTCAACCGGCACAAGGCGATGCCGATGCCGTCGCCGATCAAGTGGGTGCCGGTGAAAGATGTCAGTGGCGTTCCGATCGACCAGATCTATGCGCCGTCAAACATCAGCCACGGGTTGGTCGCCCGAAAGTTCAAGTGGGGTTCCGACCACTACGCTTACAGGATGTGGGCAACATTCTGATCAGTAAGGCGCTGTCAATCCCGCTCTCACTGACCTTTAACCTTCTGGAACCTCACCACCAGAAGCAAGGTCAACCTGGCATATACCGCGTCCACCATCATCGGCGTGAGCATCGGCGGCGGTCTGCTCGCCGCGATACTCACGGTCCCGATCCTTTTCCTCATCGACGCCTGACCACGGAACAGTGCCGTGGAGTTCCAGTCTTGTCGAGGCTAGGACGTGGCGACGGGGGTGCCCGCCATGGCGTCGGCTGTGGTGAGCACGACTGTGTCGGGGCCGCGCGCGGACAGCCACTCCACGAACGCGGTGAAGTCGGCCAGGTTGACCGAGTACGCGTCGCACCGGTCGCAGACGTGGTGGAACACGATCTGCACCCAGCCTCCGCCGTTGTTCTCGGCGGCGGTGACGTACGACTGCATGGTCGCCAGCGTCGTACCGCTCTTCACGTTGGCGGGCGTACGCGTCGCGTACGCATCGGCCGGCGGGAGCGTCTCCGCGAAAGTCCGCCGTCCGTCCACACCGGAGACTCCGCGCCCGGTGGTGTAGCCGCACTCGGCGACGATCTGCTTGGCCAGGCTGTCGTACGAGCCGTACGGGTACGCGAACGACAGCGCCGGGTAGCCACGCGCGGTGAACGCCGCCCGGTCGTCGCACACCTGGTGCCGTAGCGCGGGTGCCTTCAGGCGTTTCAGGTTGGCGTGGTCGATGGTGTGGCCGGTGATCTCGTTGCCACTCGCGGCGAGATCGGCCAGCTCGTCCCAGGTCATGTGATCCGGCCCGCCCACAGCCCCGGAGTTGACGAAGTACGTGGCCCCCATGCCGTGCGCGGCCAGCACCGGACCCGTCAGCGCCTGATCGGCGTACCCGTCATCGAACTGCAGCGAAACAACCGTGCGGCCCGCGGTGAAGCTCGCATCCTTCACGACCGGCCCAGCAGCAGCCGGCGCCCGCACGGCGCCGGCCGAAGCGGTTTGCCAGGCGAAGGCGAGCGGGGAAGTAACGGTCAGGTCGATCGCGGGCTCGATATTCGGGTACGACTCCACATTGTCCAGGAACTTCGCCCCGGAGCCGTTGAAGTCACCGAACCGGTCCCCGCCGTCTGGCGGGCAGGCCCGCGTACCGCTGACCGAGCCGCGTCCGGTGATCGAGTTCGGGCCCTCCACGGCGGCCCCGACGAGCTGCGGCGCAGTGCCGTCCAGCGATCCCACCAGGTTGGCGAGCTGGTGGTGCGGGCAGTGCGGCCAGACCTGTCCGGTGCCGATGATGAACGACGAGCCCCAGGCGTTGGCGCCGAGGATGTTGCCGAGCCACCGGTTCGCGTACCGGCTGTACGTGTTGGTGCCGGTGAGCGCGTCGTACTCGGCCGCCATCACCGACAGCCCCGCGCCGTGGCTGGTGGTGTCCCAGGTGGACCACGGGAAGCCGAACCCGAACGGGTCGGACTCAGCCTGCGCGAGCGCGCCGTCCAACGCCTTCTTCATGTCGGCGACCAGCGCCGCCCGGTTAGTCTCCAGCCCGCTGTCCGAGCCGTGCGCCGTGATCGCGTGATGCAGCTCGTAGTGGGCAACGCCGGCCACGTCGTACAGGTTGAGGGTGTCCTCGGCGTCGTTCGGGCCGGTGATGTACGCGTTGGCCCAGTGCGCCGCGCGCTCCACGTAGAAGGCCGGATCGCTGTGCGGCAGGCCAGCCGGCGGGGTGCCAGCCTGCAGCGCCCGCGCCAGCTCCGCGGCGCCGAGCTCCATGTCGTCACGCCACTCCACCTCCGGATAGAAGGAGTACGGGATGACCGTGACCAGCTTCGACGGGTTCGGGTTCGCCAGGTCGAAGACGCGCTGCCCCTTGGCCAGGCAGGAGTTCGCGTACGCCGGATCGGTGGTACGCCAGATCTGGTAGCAGAGCGCGAACGCCGCCGCCACCCGCCCGGCCAGGTTCGGGCTGATCAGCTCGCCCGGCGCGTTCGACCGGAACACCGGCCGGTTGCGCAGGTACCGGTAGCGGGGATCGGAGCCGCCGTACGTGTCGTCGTCCTGCGGCAGCCGCCACACGTCGTGATCGCCGTACGTCTTCGCGTTTCCGCTGCCGATCCCGACCTGGTAGTAGAGCACCCCGTTGGTGTCGTCCCACATCTTCAGCAGCCAGTCGTTGCCGAAGCGCGCCTCGGCCTCGAAGTCGCGCATCGCCGGGAAGTCGCGTACCCCCAGAAGCAACAGATCCGCCGTGTAGCTGGCCCCGTGCAGGAACTTCAGGTAGTCGCCGGCGTCAGCCCAGCCGCCCGAGGCGTCGCGGCGCACCCCGGTCGGGGTGAGATCACCGGAGAACCTGCCGGACGAGTTGTGCCGCGGCGTCAGGTACGTCATCGCGTCCTGGTCGTTGAGGTGGCCGGGTGCGGTGCGCAGCGCCGACGGGATGTAGTCCGGCCCGTCCCGCTGCACCTGGTAGTACGAGAGCGCGTTCGCGATCGGCTTCGCGTACAGAGTGGATGCACTCCCGACGGTGACCCGCGGCGACGTGGCGGGGACTGCCCCGCTCGTGGTGATGGTGTACGTCCCGGGCGTGGTCAACGCATCGAAGTCGATCGGGTGCACCGCCGGGTACGCGCTGCTCCACGAGCCGAGGCTGGCACCGGCGGTGCCGGTCAGCACAGTCGTACCGGCGGCGTCGCGTACCGCGAACGGCGCGCCGGGCTGCGGAGCCGAGCTCATCAGGTACGCGCGCTTCGGCCCGTCCGCCGGGTATCCCACCTGATTGACCCGGACGTGTGCGCCGTCCGCGGCGTCGACCGCGCCGCTGGCGGCCCGAGCGGCCGGGCCTGCGGTGATCACGGAAGCCACGAGTAGCACGGCGACAACGAAGCTGCGTCTCATAACGTGCCCCTGCCATTAGATAGATAGGCTTACTAACAATTTCTCGTGATCACGACTCCGACGCAACCGTGAGCTACGTCACAGTTCAGCCGCCGAGGGCCACGGAGCTACGGCCGGCAAGATGGTCTGAAAGTCCTCCGTGGGCGGTATTGTCCGGTCACCGCTGTGGCGTCACTATGAACTGACCGGGCTTTGTGGACGGCTGCGAGGAGCACCCCGATGCCTCACGAGTGGCGCCCGTTCGACATCGAGTCCGAGTACGACGTGCGCCAGCTCGCGGACGGCCGGTACGAGCTCCGCCAACCCGCCCGCGCCGAGGTGGACCGGCTCAGCCCCGCGGACTTCGACGACCTGCGGCGCGAAGCCCCGGTCAGTGTGTTCGCGTCCAATCCGAACCCCGACCGGATCACCGCCGCGATGTGGCGGATGTGGACCGAGGGCAGCAAGGTGATTCCGGGGGTACGCCTCGGCGGGATCTACGCCGACAAACGGTGCTACCACAACACCCGCGCCGCCAACCAGGCCGAGTGGCCGGACGCGTACTGCATCAAACTCAGCCTTGACCGGCAGGGGCCGTCGAACAAGGCGGCCGCGATCGACTACACGATGTCCGACTACGAGATGCGCAAACGCACTGCGCTGCTGCGCAAGTCGGCGCTGGACCCGGACGACCCGCGGATGGAGGCGGTACGGGAGTTCTACGGCACGCTCAACTCCTCGAACGTGTACGGGCTGATCAAGGACAACCGGTACGGCCCCTGGCGGCGCAGCGACGCCGACTCCTCACACCTGTGGCACATCCACATCTCGATCTTCCGGGCGTACGTGGCGATGTGGGACGAGCTGGAGCCGGTGGTCTCCGTGCTGTCCGGCGAAACCTGGCAACAGTGGCGAGAAAGGCTGGATGACGTGCCATACCGCACCTCGTTGGGCAAGACGCAACCGCAGCAGCTGGTCTGGGGCGAGTTCCGGCACATCACCTGGGACCGGGAGTACGGCGACCCGCTGGACAGTCACCGCGAAGGCAACTACCCCGGGTACAACCCGCCGGGCGGCGGCTGGGTGGACGCCCAGGCGCAGGTGCGGGTCGACGGGTTGGAGGTCGGCGACTGGTACCAGGTCCGGTACGAGGTGCACGACTGGGAGGACGGCCGCAGCGTCAAGATGTGGTCGGAGGTGGTGGCCGACTACACCGCCACCCGGGGCCGGCAGTACGTCATCGGCACCATTCAGAAGCCGCTGCGCGACAACCAGGTGCTGCGGGTCGCGGTGGGCGTCTGGCGGGCCGCCGGCAGCGCACCTGACCGCACGGCACCGGTCGCCGTCTCGGGCCGCTGGACCATCCGCCAGGACCGCTAGTGTCCTGAGTCGTTGACTCGTTGAACTAATGTAGCGTGTGGTGTGTGGCTGAGCGGGGACGTCCGAAGGCGCCGTTGGTTCTGTCCGATGTGGAGCGCGAGACGTTGCGGCGGTGGTCGCGGCGGGCGAGCACGGCGCAGGCTTTGGCGTTGCGGGCCAGGATTGTGTTGGCGTGCGCGGAGGGTACGAACAACAAGGATGTGGCCGCGTCGCTGGGGATCTGGCCGCAGACGGTGACCAAGTGGCGGGCCAGGTTCGTGCGGGATCGGCTGGAGGGCTTGTCGGATGAGCCGCGTCCGGGCGCCGCGCGGAAGATCACCGATGAGCAGGTCGAGGCGGTGATCGTGAAGACCCTCGAGGAGGCGCCGACGAACAATGACACGCACTGGTCGACACGGTCGATGGCCGCTGCGGTGGGGTTGAACCAGACCGCGGTCTCGCGGATCTGGCGGGCGTTCGGCCTCAAGCCGCATCTGGTTGATACCTGGAAGCTGTCCAAGGACCCGCAGTTCATCGAGAAGGTCCGCGACGTGGTGGGGTTGTATCTGGACCCGCCGGACAAGGCGATGGTCCTGGCGGTGGACGAGAAATCCCAGATGCAGGCCCTGGACCGCGCCGCACCGGTGTTGCCGATGATGCCAGCGGTACCCACCCGGCAAACCCACGACTACATCCGCTACGGCACCACCAGCCTGTTCGCGGCCTTGGATGTGGCTACCGGCAAGGTGATCGGTCAGCATCAACGTCGTCACCGTCACCAGGAGTTCCTGCGTTTCCTCAAGACCATCGACAAGAACACACCACCCGAGCTGGACCTGCATCTGATCTGCGACAACTACGCCACCCACAAGACCCCGGCGATCAAGACCTGGCTGGCCGCGCACCCCCGCTTCCATCTGCACTTCACCCCCACCTCGGGCAGCTGGCTCAACCTGGTCGAACGCTGGTTCGCCGAACTGACCCGCCGCAAGCTGCGCCGCAGCAGCCACCGCAGCGTCAACGCCCTCGAAGCCGATGTGACCGCCTGGATCGAGGCGTGGAACGCCGACCCGAAACCCTTCGTCTGGGTCAAGACCGCCGACGAGATCCTCGACAGCCTCGCCGCGTACTGCACACGAATTAATCAACTTACCAACGACTCAGGACACTAGTGTCCTGTGCCGCAAGTCCTTGCATGTTCGGCCCTATGCGGCGGACTCGGCCAGATGTGTCGCCTGGCGCACACATCGACAGATGCGCATAGCTCGATGTCTTTCCCACTCCGACGCTTCCTGCCACTTTTCGGAAGCAGGGCCGCGATCACGCCGTCCGCGCGGACGGATCGGCCCCTCAGTGTCCTCAGTGAACGAGGAGGTAGTCGTGACTGGCACGACAGTGAGTCGGCGAAAGCTCCTGATCGGTTCAGGAGCCGCCGTGGGCGCGGGTCTCATCGCGTCCCGGCTGGGAGCGGAGGGAGCGGCCCACGCACACGACGGCGCGGACCACGACCATCCCGAGGCGTCGCTGCCGATCTGGGCGGTGACGAGGCACGCGGGACGGTACTTGGCCCTGACCGGTGACGCGGAGGCGGCACAGATCCACGAACTGGCGGTCGGCCCCGACCACTCGGTGTCGCTCGCCAATCAGGTCTCGGCGGCGACGCCCGGCCTGACCGCACTGGCACTGCACTCCACCGGCAAACGACTGCTGGTCGGCGGTGCCGAGGCGTACCAGGCGGGTGAGATCCCCAGTCTCCGTCCCGCAGTGTACGAGCTCACCGAGGCCGGAGAGCGTGAACTGGCACTGGCGGCGAGCGTGCCGTCGGCCTTCGGGGTCGTGACCGCCCTGGCCTCGATCGGTGCCCGCGGAATCGCGGCGCTGGTGGAGGGCTCCGACGACGCGGAGCAGCAGTACAACGCGGTGAGCCGGGTGGCGACCAGCACCGACGGCGGCCAGAGCTGGCGGCTGGACACCCTCGCCGTGGACCTGGGCGAGGGCCACTTCGGCCACCTGGTGGCCAGCGGTGGCGGCTTCGCCGCGGTGACGGTCGACGGCGCCGGTGCCCGCAGTGGCTACGCGGGCGCAGCGGCCGGTGGCTGGCGGCGGGCCTGGGAGCAGGCCGGAAGCTCGTCCGTCATGGCGGTCAGTTCACCGTCGGCCGGCGTGGTGGAGCTGGTCGACCGGTCCGCGACCGGAGCGGCGCAGCGGCACCGGTTCGAGCGCGGCGCGTGGCGCTCGGCCGGCGCCAACGAGATCGGCGAGCCGGTGCTCGCGGTGGTCGCGGTCAGTGGATCCCGCGGCGAGCTCATCGCCATCGGGGAGTCGAGCGCCCGCCTTCTGGGCCAGGTGTGAGGGGAGAGGCATCATGGGCCACT
>JBOGDG010000082.1:0-9712 GCA_050701655.1 Micromonosporaceae bacterium | reverse complement strand
GGTCAAGATCACCGAGCTGCTGATCACCGAGGGGCTGGAGCGCAAGCCCGCCGAGCAGGCCGGGCCGGGCGAGATCATCGCGATCGCCGGGATCTCCGAGATCATGATCGGCGACACCCTGACCGACCCCGAAGACCCGAAGCCGCTGCCGCTGATCACCGTCGACGAGCCCGCGATCTCGATGACGATCGGCATCAACACCTCGCCGCTGTCCGGGCGTACCAAGGGCACCAAGGTCACCGCGCGGCTGGTCAAGGACCGGCTGGACCGGGAGCTGGTGGGCAACGTCTCGCTGCGCGTACTGCCGACCGAGCGGCCCGACACCTGGGAGGTGCAGGGCCGGGGCGAGCTGGCGCTGGCGATCCTGGTGGAGCAGATGCGCCGGGAGCACTACGAGCTGACCGTCGGCAAGCCGCAGGTGGTCACCCGGGAGATCGACGGGAAGACCTGCGAGCCGGTGGAGCGGCTCACCATCGACGCCCCCGAGGAGTATCTGGGCGCGATCACCCAGCTGCTCGCCAGCCGCAAGGGCCGGATGGAGCAGATGGTCAACCACGGCACCGGCTGGGTACGGATGGAGTGGCTGGTGCCGGCGCGCGGGCTGATCGGCTTCCGTACCGAGTTTCTCACCGACACCCGCGGCACCGGCATCGCGCACCACGTCTTCGAGTCGTACGAGCCGTGGGTGGGCGAGCTGCGTACCCGCAACAACGGCTCCCTGGTCGCCGACCGGGCCGGCGCGGTGACCGCGTTCGCGATGACCAACCTGCAGGAGCGCGGCACGCTGTTCGTGGAGCCCACCACCGAGGTGTACGAGGGCATGATCGTCGGCGAGAACTCCCGCTCCGACGACATGGACGTCAACATCACCAAGGAGAAGAAGCTGACCAACATCCGCTCCTCCACCGCGGAGGAGACCGAGAAGCTGATCCCGCCGCGCAAGATGTCCCTGGAGCAGGCGCTCGAGTTCTGCCGCGAGGACGAGTGCGTGGAGATCACCCCGGCGACGGTACGGATACGCAAGGTCGTGCTGAACGCCCAGGAACGCGGTCGCGCGGCGGCCCGCCGCAAGCACCAGTGAGCCGCGCAGCGTGAGCGGTTTCGCGGGGCTGGAGCCGGCGTTGGCGGATGCCGGCGGCACGGTGTCGGTGTGGTGCGGGCCGGTCGCGGGACAGCCCCGGTTCACCCGGCTGGCCGGCGCGCCGCACTATCCGGCGAGCACGATGAAGCTGGCGGTGCTGGCGGCGGCGTACCGGCTGGCGGACGCGGGCACGCTCGACCTGGACGCCCCGGTCGAGGTGCACAACGACTTCGGCTCCGCAGCGCCCGGCGCGGCACGCTTCCGGATGGACCCCGACTACGACTCCGACCCGTCGGTGTGGGCCCGACTCGGCGAGACCGCCAGCCTGCGCTGGCTGGCCCGCCGGATGATCGTGCTCTCCTCCAACCTCGCCACCAACCTGGTGCTGGAACACACCGGGTACGCCGCCGCCACCGCCGCCTGGCGTGCCGCGGCCGCTGTGGGCCCCGCGGGGGGCGCGGGCGCCGCCAGCAGCGTGGTGCGCCGCGGCATCGAGGACTACGCCGCCCGCGAGGCCGGTATCGACAACCTGGTCACCGCCGCCGACCTCGCCGCTCTGCTGGGCGCGATCGCCACCGACCGGATCGCGTCGGCAGCCGCATGTCACGAGATGCGGCAGGTGCTGCTCGCCCAGGAGAAGAACGACGACCTGCCGATGGGGCTGCCCACCGGCACCCCGGTCGCCCACAAGAACGGCTGGGTGGACGGCATCCGGCACGACGCGGCGATCGTCTACCCGGCCGACGCGCCGGCGTACCTGCTGGTGGCGTGCCTGTCCACGCCCAGCCCGGACGAGCGGATGCGGCAGCTGATGGCGCGGATCGCCGCGGCCAGCTGGGCCGGCCGGCACCGGCTGGACTCGCCGGCCGGCCGGGCCGGCTGGCACCGGCTAGATTCCCAGCCATGACGATCACGCAGGTACGTACTCACCGGATGGTCGCGCCGCTGCACACCCCGTTCCGTACCGCGCTGCGCGTCACCAGCAGCATGGAGACGCTGGTGGTGCGGATCGAGCACGCCGACGGGACGTACGGCCTCGGCGAGGCGCCGCAGGTGTGGCGGGTGACCGGCGAGTCGATGGCCAGCGCCGAGGCGGTGATCGACACGATGCTGCGCCCGCAGCTGCTGGGGCGCGACCCCGACGAGCTGACGGTGCTGCTGCGCGAGGTGGCTGCCGCCGTACCGGGTAACCGCAACGCGAAGGCGGCGGTCGATGTCGCGTTGCACGATCTGGCCGCCCGCCGGCTCGGGATTCCGCTGGTACGCCTGCTCGGCGGCGCTTCGCTCTCCGTACCCACCGACGTGACCCTCGCCGCGGGATCGGCCGACAGCCTCGCGGCGGCGGCGCGGGAGCGTACCGGCGAAGGGTTTTCGGTTCTGAAGCTGAAGGTGGGCACCGGCGACGCCGCCGACGACGTGGCCCGGGTACGCGCGGTACGCGAGGCCGCGGGCCCGGAGGTGACGCTCCGGCTGGACGCCAACCAGGGCTGGGACGCCCGATCGGCGGTACGCGCGATCCGGGCGATGGAGGACGCCGGGCTCGGCGTCGAGCTGGTCGAACAGCCGGTGCCCGCCGCCGACATCGAGGGGCTGCGCTGGATCACCGACCGGGTGGACACGCCGATCCTGGCCGACGAGTCGGTGTTCTCCGTGGCCGACCTGCTGGCGGTGATCCGGCGCCGCGCCGCCGACCTGGTGAACGTGAAGCTCGCCAAGTGCGGCGGGCTGGCGCCGGCGCGTGCCCTGCTCGAGCTCGCCGCCGCCTCGGGGGTCGGCACCATGGTCGGCTCGATGCTGGAGGGCCCGATCGGGGTGGCCGCCGCGACGAGCCTGGTGGCGGCGTACCCCACCACGGTGGTCAGTGACCTGGACGCCGCCTGGTGGCTGCACTCCGCCCCGGTACGCGGCGGCGTGCGGTACGCCGCCGGCACCGTGACGCTGCCGGACCGGCCCGGACTCGGCGTCGAGTTGGCGGCGTGAGCCGAGGTTGGTGGGTGCCGGGCGCCGTTACCGGATTGCCACTCTCCGACAGGGGACCCAGCGGCGTGTCGCCGCTGCGGGTCTCGTATGGTCATCGCTTCGGGGCCGGAGCGGGCGCCGATTCGGCGACCCACAGTGGACAGCGTGGAGGAGATGACCGGTGACGTTGCAGTCAGGTGCGCAGGCCCGAGTTTCGGTCTCGACCGCCACCCTCTGGGAGTCGCCAGATGTGGTACGCGCCTCCGACGACCCGGCGGTCCGTACCCCCGTCGACATCCGCGGCTGGGTGGCCGGGCTGGACGAGGCTGACCGCACCGGCGACCCGCCCCGGGTGCTCACCCAGCTGCTGGTCGGCGAGCGGGTGGTGGTCGACGAGGTGGCGGGCGACTGGGCGAAGGTGATCGCCGTCGAACAGCCCAGCAGCCTCGACCCGCGCGGCTACCCCGGCTGGCTGTCGACCAGCCACGTCACCACCGGGACGGCGGGCGCGGGCACCGCTGTGGTGGTGGACGCGACCGCGACCGCGCTGCGGGACGCCCCGTTCGGCGACATCCTGCTGTACGGCGTCACCATCGGCACCCGGCTGGTCGGCACCGGCGCCACCTACCGGGGATGGAGCGCGGTGCTGATCGCCGGCTTCGACGAACCCGCGTGGGTACGCTCCGCCGACGTGGCCCCGGTATCTGACGCCGCCAGCACCGACGACGCCAGCGCCGATGACGCGGCCGGCGCGACTGCCGAGGACGCGTTGCAGATCGCCGAGCGGTTCCTCGACGTGCCGTACGTCTGGGGCGGCATCTCCCCGTACGGGCTGGACTGTTCCGGGTTGGTGCAGCTGGCGTACCGGCGCAACGGCACCGTGCTGCCGCGCGACGCCGCCGACCAGGCCGAAGCCACCAAGGAGATTTCGCTGGACGAGGCCAGCCCCGGCGACCTGTACTTCTTCGCCCGCCCCGGCAAGAAGATCCACCACGTGGCCATCGTCGCCGGTGACCGCCGGATGGTGCACGCGTCGCAGGACAGCGGTCGCGTGGTGCTCGAGCCGCTGGAGGGCGAACGCGCCGAAACCCTGGTGGCGGCCCGCCGCGTGCTGCCTTAACCGGGACCGGCTCGACGCCGGCCCCGGAGCTGGACCGGAACCGCTACGGCAGCTCGTCGCCGGCCTTGACCGGCGGCCGCTGCGGCTCCTCACCCGCCGCTGCCAACTTCGACTCCCGTCGCGACCGGACCAGGCTGGCGATCGTGGTGATCACCAGGGTGCTCACGATGAACGACAGCGAGAGCCAGATCGGCACCTCCGGCGCCCAGCCGACCGGCTCGCCACCGTTGATGAACAGCGCGTTGTTGTCGTGCAACGCCTCCAGCACCAGCTTGACGCCGATGAACCCGAGCACGATCGCGAGCCCGAAGCTGAGGTAGACCAGCCGGTCCAGCAGGCCGCCGAGCAGGAAGTACAGCTGGCGCAGCCCCATCAGCGCGAACACGTTGGCGGTGAAGATCAGGTACGGCTCTTCGGTGAGCCCGAAGATCGCCGGAATCGAGTCCAGCGCGAAGATCAGGTCAGTGGTACCGATCGCGATGAACACGATCAGCATCGGGGTGAACAGCCGCCTGCCGTCGATCCGGGTGAAGACATGGGAACCGTGGTAGTCCTTCGACACCGGCAGCACCCGCCGACTCCACCGGATCAGGACGTTCTCCTTGAAGTCCTCCTCGTCGTCCTCGCCGTGCAGCGCGAGCTTGACCGCGGTGTAGAGCAGGAACGCGCCGAACAGGTAGAACACCCAGGAGAACTGGTGGATGATCGCGACCCCGGCGGCGATGAAGACGCCGCGTAGCAGCAGCGCCAGCACGATCCCGATCAGCAGCACCTTCTGCTGCTGGATCCGGGGCACCGCGAACCGCGCCATGATGATCACGAACACGAACAGGTTGTCGATCGAGAGGCTGTACTCGGTGAGCCAGCCGGCGTAGAACTCCCCCGCGTACCGGGGACCGGAGGCGACCAGTACGCCCACCCCGAACAGGACGGCGAGCCCCACGTACAGGCTGACCCAGAACAGGGATTCGCGGGTGGTCGGCTCGTGCGGGCGCCGACCGATGATCAGCAGGTCGGCGAGCAGAATGGCGGACAGGGCGACCAGGGTGACGGTCCACACCCAGACATCGACGTTCACAAAGCCTCCGGTTGACACGCTGGTGACACCGGAGGTCTCTCCCGCCACCATTTGGCGACCGACGACGCCGGGTGCGCACTGCGCGACCGTGCTGACGACATCGCCGCTGGGAGCCAAGGTCGTGGCTCCAAGGGAATACTCCCCTCCTGTACCGCAGATTCTCCCCTATCGAACCAAGTCCCCGCAGTCCGGGTGACAAGAACCACCACCGCACTCCCGCGACCGCGCATGATCACAGAGTGTGCCAGGCTGTCCGGCATGGTGCTGGAAGTCGCCTTGATCGATGTCACACCTGGTCACGAAGCGGAGTTTGGCCGCGCGTACCAGAAGGCTCGCCACCTGGTGGCGGAGACGCCGGGCTGCCGGTCGGTACGGATGACGCAGGGCGTGGAGTCGCCCTCGCGATTCGTGCTGCTGGTGGAGTGGGACTCGGTCGAGGCGCACCTGGAGAACTTCCGCGACAGCGACCGCTTCCCACAGTGGCGCGCGGAGATCGGGCCCTTCTTCGCGAGCCAGCCCGTGGTGGAGCACTTCACCGCCGTGCCGTAACACCGGCGCGCCGCACCGCCGTAGCGGCCGGCGTGAGGCGGCCGCGCGCTACTTCACGCCCGCGGTGTCCATCAGCCGCAGCTCCTTCTTCAACTCCCTGATCTCGTCGCGGATCCGGGCGGCCAGCTCGAACTGCAGATCCCGGGCGGCGCCGAGCATCTGGTCGTTGAGCTGCGTGATCAGGTCGGCGAGCTCAGCGCGGGCCATGCCTTCGCGCGCCGGCACCGCCGGGCCGGTACGGGCCCCCTTCTTCGAGCGGGCCTCGGGCACCGGCGCCTTGCCCCGGCTGCGCTGCCGGCCACCGCCGCCGACCAGCGCCTCCGCGTCGTCGGCCTCCCGGTAGATGTCGTCGAGGATGTCGCCGATCCGCTTCCGCAGCGGCTGCGGGTCGATCCCCTTCGCCTCGTTGTACGCCACCTGCTTGGCGCGCCGGCGATTGGTCTCCTCGATCGCGGTCGCCATCGACGGGGTGACCTGGTCGGCATACATGATCACCTGACCTGAGACGTTCCGCGCGGCCCGCCCGATGGTCTGGATCAAGCTGGTGCCGGAGCGGAGGAAACCCTCCTTGTCGGCGTCCAGGATCGCGACCAGGGACACCTCGGGCAGGTCCAACCCCTCCCGTAGCAGGTTGATCCCGACCAGTACGTCGTAGACTCCGCTGCGCAGCTCGCGCAGCAGCTCCACCCGGCGCAGCGTGTCCACCTCGCTGTGCAGGTACCGCACCCGTACGTCGTGCTCGAGCAGGTAGTCGGTGAGATCCTCGGCCATCTTCTTCGTCAGCGTGGTGACCAGCACCCGCTCGTCTTTGTCGGTACGCTCCCGGATCTCGTGGATCAGGTCGTCGATCTGGCCCTTGGTCTGGCGTACCAGCACCTCGGGGTCGACCAGCCCGGTGGGGCGGATCACCTGCTCTACGAACTCGCCGCCGGTCTGCTCCAGCTCCCACGGACCGGGCGTCGCCGACAGGTAGACGGTCTGGCCGACCCGCTCGGAGAACTCGTCGAACCGCAGCGGCCGGTTGTCGCGCGCGCTGGGCAGCCGGAACCCGTGGTCGACCAGATTGCGTTTGCGGGACGCGTCGCCCTCGAACATCCCGCCGATCTGGGGGACCGTGACGTGCGACTCGTCGATCACGGTGAGGAAGTCGTCCGGGAAGTAGTCGAGCAGGCAGTGCGGCGGGCTGCCCGAGAGCCGCCCGTCGATGTGCAGTGAGTAGTTTTCGATGCCGGAGCAGAACCCGACCTGACGCATCATCTCGACGTCGTACGTGGTGCGCATCCGCAGCCGCTGGGCTTCGAGGAGCTTGCCCTGCCGCTCGAACTCGGTCAGCCGCGTCTCCAGCTCCGACTCGATGCCCCGGATCGCCCGCTCCATCCGCTCGGGGCCGGCGACATAGTGCGACGCGGGTGAGATCAGCACCATCTGCTCCTCGCGCACCACCTCGCCGGTCAGCGGGTGCAGGTAGTAGACCTTGTCCACCTCGTCGCCGAACAGCTCGATCCGGATCGCCAGCTCCTCGTACGCCGGGATGATCTCGATCGTGTCGCCGCGCACCCGGAAGGTGCCGCGCTGGAACGCCAGGTCGTTGCGGGTGTACTGGATGTCGACCAGCTTCCGGAGCAGCTTGTCGCGGTCGATCTCGTCACCGACCTCGAGCCGTACGCAGCGCTCCAGGTACTCCTGCGGAGTGCCCAGCCCGTAGATCGCGGAGACGGTCGCCACCACCACCACGTCCCGCCGGCTGATCAGCGACCAGGTCGCGGAGTGCCGCAGCCGCTCCACCTCCTCGTTGACCGAGGAGTCCTTCTCGATGTACGTGTCCGTCTGCGCGATGTACGCCTCGGGCTGGTAGTAGTCGTAGTAGCTGACGAAATACTCCACCGCGTTGTGCGGCATCAGCTCCCGGAACTCATTTGCCAGCTGGGCACAGAGCGTCTTGTTGGGCGCGATCACCAGCGCGGGCCGCTGCAGCCGCTCGATCAACCACGCCGTCGTCGCGCTCTTGCCGGTGCCGGTGGCGCCGAGCAGCACGGTGTGCCGGTTGCCGGTGCGCACCGACCGCTCCAGCGCGTCGATCGCGGTGGGCTGGTCACCGGACGGCTGGTAGTCGCTGACCACCTCGAACCGGCGGCTGTGGCGTGGGATGTCGAGCGTCATGACTCCAACCGTACGTGCCGGGTCTGACAGTCCGGAGCCGCTCAGCGGGTGGCCCCCGCGGTACACCCTACGGTTACCCCAAACCGGTTGTGACCGGATTCTGGGCGCGCTACCGTCAACAACGGAACGCAGGTGCATCGCAGCAGTGGCCAAGAGGACGGCGCCAGCTACGGCAGCCGGGATCTTGAAGCGCGAGCTGCCGCCTCGACCGCAAGGTCGGTGAGCGCACCGCGCGATCGGCGAAGCCGACCACGCGCGACGCATCTGCGTAGGGAGGCCCCTCCGGCATCTGCCGGAGGGGCCTCATCGTTCGGCTGAGGTCCGCTACGGCTGAGGTCCGCTACGGCTGCCAGCCGGCGTCGCGCGCCCACTGCTCCGCACGTACCAACGCGGCGTTGATCCCCGGCAGCTTCTCCTCGCTGTACGCATCCACGTCCGCCGATCCAGCGGCGAGCTCGCGCTTGAGCTTCGCGTATCCCATCCGACCATCCTCGTCGGCCCGGAGCCAGTCCCGGAACAGCAGAATGTTGCGCCAGACCGGCGACTCCTCGGGCTGGACCAGGACGTTGACCGGGCGTCCAGGATCGGCGTCCACCGCCACCCGTTTCTCGTGCTCGCGACCCTCGGGATCGACGTCGAACCACCGACCGGGCACCGGGACGAAACCCGCCTTCCGCGCGTCCTCGGTCACCCGCTCGGCCTGCTCGAGGTCACCACCCGCCACGACCTGGATGTCGATGAGGTCCTTCGCGATCAGCCCGGGTACCGACGTGGAGCCCACATGGTCGATGCGAAGCGCCCGCTCCCCTACCGCCAGCCTCAGCCGCGCGATCAGCCGATCGGCCTGCACCGGCCAGCTGGGGTCGGACTCGACGAGCACCGCGTCCCGCCGTCGGGGCGCCCGGCGGCCGGTACGGAGATTCTCCTCGTACGGCACCAGCCGGTCGTTCCAGAGCGTGTCGACCCGGCGGTGCAGCTCCTCGAGCGAGCCGGAGTTGTCGAGGATCACATCGGCGGCGGCGCTGCGCTGCTCGGCCGAGGCCTGGGCGGCGATCCGCTCCGACGCCTGCTCCAACGTCATGCCACGGTCGGCGACCAGCCGGTCCACCCGTACCCTCCGGGGAGCCTCGACCACCACCACCAGGTGGTACGCCGGCCCCAGCCCCGCCTCCACCAGCAGCGGTACGTCTTGCACCACGATCGCGTCCTCGGCGGCCTGTTCCAGCAGCTCCTGGGTGCGAGCCCCGACCCTGGGATGGATGATCGACTCCAGCCGGCGGCGTGCCTCGGGATCGCCGAACACCACCGCCGCCAACGCCGGCCGGTCCAGCCTCCCGTCGGCGCCCAGCACGTCGCGGCCGAACGCCGCCAGCACCTCGCCGAAGCCCTCGGTGCCCGGCTCCACCACCTCACGCGCGAGCCGATCCGCGTCGATCACCACCGCGCCGTGGTCGGCCAATCGGCGCGCGACCGCGCTTTTGCCGGCGCCGATTCCGCCCGTCAATCCGATCTTCAGCACGACTCACCGTACCGGTCGTGATTTTGATCGCTATCTTCGGCGCGTCCTCCCGCATTCAACGTCATCTAATGCGTATCGTGCCGGCACGCAGCAATTCAGGGGAGGCATCGCTGATGGCACGCCACACGCCGGGCAGGCACCGTCTGGGCACGCCGGGCCTGCGGCACTGTCGCGAATTCCCCTCGGTACGGGAGCGGTTGGACGAGCTGCATCCGCCCCGCCGGCTCACCACCTCCTCGGTGACTC
>JBOGDG010000081.1:0-9747 GCA_050701655.1 Micromonosporaceae bacterium | reverse complement strand
GTCTGATGTGGACCGCCCGCGCCTGCGCCACCGCCTCCACCAGCACGGTGTGCCGCGGCTCGGCGACGTCGAGGAACCAGCCGCCGACCCGTGCGGAGACCGGTGCCAGCCGCCGGTCGGCGAGCACGGTGTCGACCGCCTTCCGGTCGCCGCCGCACACCACTGCGACGACGCTGCCCACCGCCGGCAGCAGCAGCCGTACGGCGGTGTCGGCGGCGGCGTCGGCGGCCTCCCGCGCCTGCTTCTCCCGGCGACGGGCGAACCGCTGCTGCGACCAACCCCCGGCGGCGCTGCGCCCCTGCACCAGCCTGCGGTCCACCTTGGACCCGGTCAGCCGCTCCCCTGTGGCGAGCCCGACCGCGGAGGCGCCCCGGCGTACCAGGAGCAGGCCGATCCGGTGTTCGGCGTTCGCCTCAGCGACCAGCTCGTCGCCGGTCACGCCCTGAAACCCGTACGGCAGCCGGCAGTCGGCAACCGCACCGTCGGTGGCGGTGACCAGCAACCCGGCGTCGGTACGCTCCGCCGTGGTCGCGCCGTGCCGCTGCGCGAAGTTGTCCAGCCACCGGGCGAGCCGCGCCGGCGCCACCGTCACCCAGCGCCCGCCACCCGCCGCCGGGCGCCCGCGTGTCCGTACCACCAGCTCCGCCCTCCTGTCGCGATCGACCGCCACGGTACGGCGTGTAGCCTGCCAGCACCCCGAACCCGCCGGAGGCCACCGCGATGTGCGACGAACTAGTGCCCGTACACCCTGACCTCACCGACGAGCAGTGGGCGGCGACCTTGCCGCCCCGGCTGACCCGGCGCGGGTTCCTGGCCGGTGCGTTCGGCGCCACCGCCGGGGCGTTGCTGCTGCCGGGGCTGGCGAGCGCGCGTACCACCGCGACGAAGTTCCCGCTGCCCACCGGGACCAGCACCCGGGTGCTGGTCACCGGCGACGCCGGCACCGGCCTGGCCGAGCAGTACGCCGTCGCCACCGCCGCCCGCAAGCTGCACGCCGACCAGCCGTTCGACCTCGCGATCGGGCTCGGCGACAACGTGTACGAGGACGGCGTGGAGAGCAGCACCGACGACGAGTTCGACAGCAAGTTCGAGCAGCCCAACTCCGGCATCGACGTGCCGTGGCTGATGGCGCTCGGCAACCACGACTGCAGCGGCCTGATCCCGGGCAGCGGCGGCTACCCGGCGCGGGGCGACTACCAGGTGGCGTACCACGAGTACTCGCCCCGGTGGTACATGCCGCGGCGCTACTACTCGGTGCCGCTCCCGGCGGCGCGGCCGGTGGTGGAGTTCTTCGCGCTGGACACCAACCCGGTCGCCTCGTACGTGATGCAGACCGACCCGCACTACCACTGGGACGGGCCCTACATGCGGGCGCAGCGGGACTGGCTGGTACGCGGCCTGGCCACCTCGCGGGCGCGCTGGAAGTTCGTGTTGACGCACCACCCGTACCGCAACAACGGGCCGCACGGCAACGCCGGGGCGTACGACGGGATCACACTCGGCGACTACACCAGCGGGATCCACCTCAAGGAGCTGTTCGAGGAGGTGGTGTGCGGGCAGGCGCAGTTCATCGTGTCCGGACACGACCACAGCAGCCAGGTACTGCACGCGGTCCGCGGCACCGAGCAGCTCGTCTGCGGCGCCGCCGGCAAGTCGACCGGCGGCGACAGCAACGTCACCAGCCCGTACCACTGGCAGGACTTCGACCAGCACGGCTTCATGGTGCTGACGGTGCGGCCGCAGCGGGTCGAGGCGGAGGCGTACCTGGTGGACGTGGCGACGGAGACGGCGCGGCTGGCGTACACCCATGTCAGAGAGGCCTGAGATGCTGCGGGGGTGACGATCCCCCGCTTGCAGCAGGTGTACGGCGCCGCCGCGGACCCGACCAGGCGGCGGCGATGGCGCGGTACATGCGCGACCGGTTCGCCTTCCTCGGCCTCCCGACACCCCGCCGGCGGGCGCTCAGCCGCGAGGTGCTGGCGGGCGCCCCACGACCCGGCGCGGCGGAGCTGACCGCGGTCGCGCTGGCCTGCTGGGAGCTGCCGGAGCGCGAGTACCAGTACTTCGCCACCGACCTGTTGGTCCGGTACGCCTCCCGGCTGCCCGCCGACTTCCTCGCCACCGCCGAGCGGCTGATCACCACGAAGTCCTGGTGGGACACCGCCGACCCGCTCGCCACCCGGGTGGTCGGCACGCTGGTACGCCAGCATGCCGAGCTGCGCACGACCCTGGACGCCTGGAGCCGACAGGAAAACCTGTGGCTGTTACGCACCGCGCTGCTGTACCAATTGCATGAGCGCGAGCGGACCGACACCGCACGACTGTTCGACTACTGCGTGGCCCAGGCGGGGCATCCGGACTTCTTCGTACGGAAGGCGATCGGCTGGGCGCTGCGGCAGTACGCCCGTACCGACCCGGACGCGGTACGGCGCTTCGTCTCCGTACACACCGAAGAGTTGTCACCGCTGTCGGCGCGGGAGGCGACGAAGCACCTGAAGGTGTGAGTGAGGACTCACTCATTGACTGAGTGAGGACTCACTCATTAGGATCGGGGGCATGACAGCGACCCAGACCGCGCGCCGCCGGGCTCCCGCGATGAGCGGTGAGGAGCGCCGCGCCGCGATCATAGAGGCGACCCTGCCGCTGCTCGCCGAGTACGGCATGAAGGTCACCACCAGCCAGATCGCACAGGCGGCGGGGATCGCCGAGGGCACGGTGTTCCGGGCGTTCGGCGACAAGCAGGAGCTGATCGACCAGTGCCTGCAGCAGGCGTTCAACCCCACCGACGGGCTCGCCGCGATCCGTGCGGTCCCCCACCACGAACCCCTCGAGGTACGGCTGCGCGTGATCGCCGCCAACATGGCGGACCGGATGCGCAAGATCGGGGCGCTGATGCACGCGCTGTCCGCCACCGGCTACCGGATGGAGCAGATGCACGAGCAGAAGCGGCTCGGCGACCGGGACCAGTGGATCACCGACACCACCGCCGCGCTGGTCGAGGTGATCGGCCCCGACGCGGCCACGCTGCGGCTGCCACCGGAGCGGGTCGCTCAGCTCTTCCTCGGCGTGGTGTTCAGTACGCAGTTCGCGGGCCGGATGCACGGCTGCGGCGTCCCCGACCACGACACCGCCGACGAGGCGTACGCGATGAACGAGCTGGTCGACGTATTTCTGCACGGCGTAGTCACCGACACTTCACGACACGGGGAGAAGACTCCATGACCGAACTCATGATCGACGCCGTCGACGTCAGCAAGGCGTTCGACGAGGTCAAGGCCCTGGAAGGGGTGAGCCTGCAGGTGCCCCGCGGCACCGTGATGGGGCTGCTCGGGCACAACGGCGCCGGCAAGACCACCCTGGTCAACCTGCTCACCACGGTGCTGCCGCCCGACGCCGGGCGCGCCACGGTCGCCGGGTACGACGTGGTCAGCCAGGGCCACGACGTACGCTCCCGGATCGGACTGACCGGC
Organism: Micromonosporaceae bacterium; assembly: GCA_050701655.1. GTDB lineage: Bacteria > Actinomycetota > Actinomycetes > Mycobacteriales > Micromonosporaceae > WHSM01. The sequence goes on along the minus strand of JBOGDG010000081.1, from coordinate 6,277 downwards.
CAGTTCGCCTCCGTCGACGAGCAGCTCACCGGCCAGCACAACCTGGCGCTGATCGCCCGGCTGCTCGGCGCCAACAAGCGCCAGGCGACCGTACGAGCGGCCGAGCTGCTGGAGCTGTTCGACCTCGCCGACGCCGCCGAGCGCAAGGTGCAGACATACTCCGGCGGGATGAAGCGGCGGCTGGACCTGGCGGCGAGCCTGGTCGGGCACCCGGACGTGGTGTTCCTGGACGAGCCGACCACCGGGCTGGACCCGACCAGCCGGCTCGGACTGTGGGAGATCGTCGAGAAGCTGGTCGACGACGGCACCACGGTGCTGCTCACCACCCAGTACCTGGAGGAGGCGGACCGGCTCGCCGACTCGATCACGGTGCTCAGCAAGGGCACGGTGGTCGCCTCCGGCACCGCCGCCGAGCTGAAGGCGAACATCGGGCAACGCACCGTGGCGCTCACCCTGAGCACAGTCGAGGACGTGCCGGCGGCGCTGCGTTCGCTGCGCTCCGCGGGCTTCGACCCGATCCACGAGGAGCCGCACCGCGCCATCACGATCCCGGTCGCCGCCGCCAACGCGCTGACCGGCGTGGTACGCGCGCTCGACGAGGCCGACGCCGAGGTGGCCGAGCTGGCGCTGCACGAGCCGACCCTCGACGACGTCTACCTGACCCTCACCCACCAGGCCGCGGCCTGACCTGACTTCGAAGGACTTCTTACGCATGAGCGTGGCAACCGTTACCCCGAAAGACACCGGCACCACTCCCCCGGTGTCCGCCTCCCGTGACTGGGGCGGCAGCTCGTACCTCACCCAGATCTGGGTGCTCACCGGCCGCTCGATGCAGGCGCTGAAGGACAAGCGGCTCCTGATCATGAGCCTGCTGCAGCCGTTGATCATGCTGACGCTGTTCAGCCAGGTGTTCAAGGGCATGGCGTTCGCGCCCGGGTTTCCGCAGGGCGTGGACTACATCGACTACCTGATGCCGGCGATCCTGGTGACCACCGGCAGTCAGGCCGCGATGTGGGCCGGAGCCGGGCTCGCCAACGACCTGAAGAACGGCGCGCTGGCCCGCTTCCGCTCTCTGCCGGTCAGCATGTACTCGCTGCTCACCGCCCGCAGCATCTTCGATGTGGTACGCAACACCATCCAGCTGTCGATGCTGCTGGCCGGCGCGGTGCTGCTGTTCGGGTTCAGCCCCGCCGGCGGCGTCCTCGGTACGCTCGCCGCGCTGCTGCTGGCGCTGATCGTCGGCTGGGGGCTGTCCTGGGTGTTCATGGCGCTCGGTACCTGGGTACGCAACCTGGAGGTCATGCAGATGATCGGCATGGTCGCCGTGTTCCCGCTGATGTTCGCCTCCAACGCGTTCGCGCCCGTGGAGAGCATGCCAGGCTGGCTGCAGGCGATCGCGAGCGTCAACCCGCTCAGCTACGCGATCGAAGGCTCCCGCAGCCTGGCGCTGGGCGACCTGGCCGCCACCCCGATCCTGTGGGCCTTGGCGATCAGCGCCATCATCGCCGGAATCGGCGCCTTCGCCGCCGGCCGCGGCATCCGCAAGCCGTAACCGCGGCTCGCCGCCACACAACGATCTCGTCTGGGTTGTCAACGCCGCCGACGGCGGTCCGCGGGTGACAACCCAGACGAGATCACACGTTGAAGCCCAACGCCCGGAGTTGCTCGCGGCCGTCGTCGGTGATCTTGTCGGGGCCCCACGGGGGCATCCAGACCCAGTTGATCCGGATGTCGTTGACCAGGCCGCCGCCGGGGCCGGTGCACAGCGCCGAACGGGCCTGGTCCTCGATCACGTCGGTGAGCGGGCAGGCCGCCGAGGTCAACGTCATGTCGATGGTGGCGACGTTCTCGTCGTCGACGTGTACGCCGTAGATCAACCCGAGGTCGACCACGTTGATGCCCAGCTCGGGGTCGACGACGTCCTTGAGCGCCTCTTCCACCTCGTCCAGCGCCGCCTTCCCACCGGCGGCCGCCTCTGGGGTGGCTGCTTCGGGCGTGGCCGCCTCGGGCTCCGGAGTGGCGGCCTGCTCGGTCTCGTGCGTGGTGGTCTCGCTCATTGCGTAGCACCTCCTGTCGCGACGCCGGTACGGGCCACCGCATCCTTGAACGCCATCCAGGGCAGCAGCGCGCACTTCACGCGCCCCGGATACTTCGACACCCCGGCGAACGCCACCGCGTCCCCCAACAGTGCCTCGTCGGGTGCGATCTGGCCACGGCTGCCGATCATCTCGGTGAACGCGTCGTGCACGGTGAACGCCTGGTCGACGGACTTGCCGCGCACCAGCTCGTACAGCACGCTCGCGGCGGCCTGGCTGATCGAGCAGCCCATCCCTTCGTACGACACATCGGTGACCTGCCCGTCCTCCATGTGCACCCGTAGCGTGATCTCATCGCCGCAGGTCGGGTTGACGTGATGCACCTCGGCCCCGTACGGCTCCCGCAGGCCACGGCCCTGCGGGCGCTTGTAGTGGTCCAGGATGATCTCCTGGTACAGCGAGTCGAGCTGCATCAGTCGAACACCTTCCGAACCTGTTCGAGTCCGCGTACCAAGGCCTGAACCTCCTCCGTGGTGGTGTACAGGTGGAACGAGGCACGGGTGGTCGCCGGTACGCCGTACCGGACGCAGGTGGGGCGGGCGCAGTGCTGGCCGACCCGGACCGCGATACCGCCGGAGTCCAGCACCTGCCCCACGTCGTGGGGGTGGATGCCGTCGAGCACGAACGAGATCGTGCCGCCGCGTCCGATCGGCACCCGGGGGCCGATGATCCGCAGCCCCGGTACGGTCTCAAGAGCTTCCAGGGCGTACCCGGTGAGCAGCTTCTCGTGCCACCGGATCGCTTCCATCCCGATCCCGGACAGGTAATCCACGGCGGCGCCCAGCCCGACCGCCTGCGCGATCGGTGGGGTGCCGGCCTCGAACCGGTGCGGCGGCTGCGCGTACGTCGAGCCGGTCATGTCGACCCGCTCGATCATCTCGCCGCCACCCAGGAACGGCGGCATCGCGGCGAGCAGCTCGCGCCGGCCCCACAGCACGCCGATGCCGGTGGGGCCGCACATCTTGTGGCCGGTGAAGCAGATGAAGTCCGCGCCCAGGTCCTGTACGTCCAGCGGCATGTGCGGCGCGGACTGGGAGCAGTCCAGCATCACCAGCGCGCCCATCTGCCGCGCCCGCTCGGTCAGCGCGGCGGTCGGGTTGATGGTGCCGAGGATGTTGGACGTGTGTACGTAGCTCACGATCTTGGTGCGCTCGTTGACCAGCTCGTCGAGCTGCGACCAGTCGATGCGCCCCTCGTCGGTGATCCCGAACCACCGCAGCGTGGCGCCGGTGCGCTCGCAGAGCAGCTGCCACGGCACGATGTTGGAGTGGTGCTCCATCTCGGAGATCACGATCTCGTCGCCCGGCCCCAGCCGGAACCGTTCGTCGCCGTGGCCGAGGGTGGCGTTGGCGAAGGCGTACGCCACCAGGTTGATCGCCTCGGAGGAGTTCTTGGTGAAGACCACCTCGTCGGTGCTGGCGGCGTTGATGAACCGCGCGATCTTGCCGCGGGCGCCCTCGTACGCCTCGGTCGCCTCGGTGCCGAGGGTGTGTACGGCACGCGCCACGTTGGCGTTGTGCCGCTCGTAGTGCTCGGAGAGCGCGTCGATCACCTGACGCGGCTTCTGCGAGGTGTTCGCGCTGTCCAGATACACCAGCGGGTGGCCGTTGACCTCCCGATCCAGGATCGGGAAGTCACGGCGTACTGCAGCCAGGTCGTACGCCGGTACGTCGTAGCTGGACAGGTCAGGTGTCCAGGCGGCGCCCGGCGGCCGTGGCATCGGTGTGGTCACCATGCCGTACCCACCTTTCTCAGCCGCCGACCTTCGCCGGCCCCGCGCCGGTGAGGTAACGCTCGTAGCCGGTGTCCTCGAGCGCGTTGGCCAGCTCGGGGCCACCCTCTTCGACGATCCGGCCGCCGACGAAGACGTGTACGAAGTCCGGCGCCACGTACCGCAGGATCCGGGTGTAGTGGGTGATCAGCAGCAGGCCGGTCCTGCCGGTCTCCTTGACCCGGTTGATCCCCTCGCTGACCACCCGCAGCGCGTCGATGTCGAGGCCGGAGTCGGTCTCGTCGAGCACCGCGAGCTTCGGCGCCAGCAGCTCCAGCTGCACGATCTCGTGCCGCTTCTTCTCGCCGCCGGAGAAGCCCTCGTTGACATTGCGCTCGGCGAAGGCCGGGTCCATGCCCAGGTGCTCCATCGAGCCGCGCAGGTCCTTCACCCAGGTACGCAGCTTCGGCGGCTCGCCGTCGATCGCGGTCTTGGCGGTACGCAGGAAGTTGGCGACCGACACGCCGGGCACCTCGACCGGGTACTGCATGGCGAGGAAGAGACCGGCCCGGGCGCGCTCGTCGACCGTCATCGCGAGCACGTCCTCGCCGTCGAGGGTCACGCTGCCCTGGGTCACCTGGTACTTCGGGTGACCGGCGATGGAGTACGCCAGCGTCGACTTGCCGGAGCCGTTGGGGCCCATGATGGCGTGCGTTTCGCCGGCCCGTACGGTCAGGTCGACGCCGGCCAGAATCGGCTTGAGGCCTTCGTCGCCGGTCTTGACCGAGACGTGCAGGTCGTGGATCTCAAGAACACTCATCGGGGTCCTTCAACTCCTGGTAGTCCTGTTTATTGTGCGTTGTCTAGTTATGCGGCGTTCTTCGGGGTGAGGCACACGTACACCTCGCCGTCGCGTACTTCCACCGGGTAGACCGGGACCGGCTCGGTGGCCGGCAGCCCGGTCGGCTCCCCCGTCTTCAGGTCGAAGCGGGAGCCGTGCAGCCAGCACTCGATGGTGCAGTCCTCGACGTCGCCCTCCGAGAGCGGCACCTCGGCGTGCGAGCACACGTCGTAGATGGCGTAGAAGCCGCCGTCCTCGCCGTGCACGATCGCCACCGGTAGATCATCTATCTCGGCGCGCACAACGGTGCCGGACTGGATGTCCGCCGCGGCGCACACCTTCACGAACTCCGCCAGGTGCTCGCTCATGCGTCCGCCTTGGCCAGCCGCTCGTCGATCACCACGGTCAACTGGTCCACCAGCTCGGGCACCGGCACCTTGGCCAGCAGCTCGGCGAAGAAGCCGCGTACCACCAGCTTGCGGGCCTCCTCGTACGGGATGCCGCGGGAACGCAGGTAGAACAGCTGCTCGTCGTCGAACCGCCCGGTGGCGCTGGCGTGGCCGGCACCGGCGATCTCACCGGTCTCGATCTCCAGATTGGGTACGGAGTCCGCCCGGCAGCCGTCGGTCAGCACCAGGTTGCGATTGGACTCGTACGTGTCGATGCCCTCCGCCGCCTTGCGGATCAGCACGTCGCCGATCCACACCGTGTGCGCGCCCCGGCCCTGCAGCGCGCCCCGGTAGTCCACCCGGCTGCGGGTGCTCGGCTCGTTGTGGTCGACGAACAGCCGGTGCTCCAGGTGCTGGTCGGCGTCGGCGAAGTAGAGCCCGATCAGCTGGACGTCGCCGCCGGTGCCGGCGTACTCGACCGAGGAGGAGACCCGTACCAGATCGCCGCCGAGGGTGGCGACCACGTGCCGCAGCCGCGCGTCCCGGCCGACCTTGGCGTGGTGGTGGGTGGCGTGCACGGCGTCGCGGTCCCAGGCGTGCACCACGACGACGGTCAGCTGGGCACCGTCGCCGAGCACGTACTCGACGTTCTCAGCGAGGGTGGCCGAGCCCTCGAACCGTACGACGATCGTCGCCGAGCTGTACGGCTTCGCCTCGATCACGAGGTGCCCGGCGGCCGCCGTCGCGGCGTCGGTACCGCGCAGCGTGATCACCGACGGTGTCTCGGCGATGGTGTCGGCCGACACGGTCACCGCGAACGTCTTCTCCGCGGCCTGCCACGCCCGGGCGCTGATCCGGTCCGCCGGCACGTACCCGGACGAGCCCTTCGCCGGGTGGTCACCCGGCACGCTGCCGGCGGTGACCGCCGGATCCAGCCGTACGTCGACCACGTAGTCGCTGCCGTCGAGCGGCGCCGCGTCGAGCAGGCCGCGCAGCCGCTTGAGCGGGGTGAACCGCCAGATCTCCTCGAGACCGGTCGGGACCGGGTGGGCGTCGACATCGAAGGACCCCACCGGGTGCAGGTGGCTGGCCACCGCCGTCTTGGTGCTGGCTTCGGCGGCCTCCTGGACAAACTGGGTCACCCGACGGCACCTTCCATCTGCAGCTCGATGAGCCGGTTGAGCTCCAACGCGTACTCCATGGGCAGTTCCTTGGCGATCGGCTCGATGAAGCCGCGCAC
>JBOGDG010000080.1:0-9783 GCA_050701655.1 Micromonosporaceae bacterium | reverse complement strand
CCCGAACACCCCCGCGTACGCCAGCCGCTCCGCCGCGATCTGCCAGTGCGCCACCAACAGCGCGCCCACGATGCCCAGCAGCCAGTACGCCACCCCGAGCCAGGCGCCGCCCAGCCGGGCCGCCGGGAGCACGTGGCGCAGCCACGGCCAGCTCCAGACCGCGAAGACCACACCCTCCACCAGCAGCAGTCCCCAGATCACCACCGGGCGGTCGGTGAAGGTCCAGCTGAGCAGGCCGGCGCCGGCGAAGCAGCCGCCGATCACCAGGCCACGCCAGTCGGCGCCAGGGAGCAACGAGACCGCCAGCGCGATCACCCCGGCGGCCAGCAGCCCGGCCAGCGCGGCGCGTACGGCCGCGTCGGGTGCACCGGATTCGGCGAGCCGTACGGCACCGGCGGTGACCGCCGCCGCTACGGCGAGTACGGCGGTCCACGCGTGCCGGGCTGTCACTAACTCGTCACCTCGGGATCGTCGGACGGGGTGTACGCCTCGCGGCTCACGCACCGGGCGCGATCAACGTATCGGGACGAAGTAACCAACGCTCCAACAGCCGGCGAACCCTGAGTCCCGCTCAATCGCGGACGGTGTCCTCAGCCGCGGACGGCGTCCGGGTCGGACCACGCCACCTGGATCAGCCGGTTGCCGTACCGCCGGGTGACCAGCCAGCCCCGGCCCGGCGGCTGGCGGGACATCCGTACGCTGCCGAGCACCGGACCCTCGTCCCGGTCCCCGGAGAGCAGCAGCCCGGGAGAGGCGAGTTCGCGCACCGCGGTGATCACCGGGTCGTACAGCGCCCGGGAGATGCCACCGCTGCGCCGGGCCAGGACGATGTGCAGTCCGATATCGCGTCCCATCGGGATGTAGCTGCGCAGCGGCAGCAGCGGGTTGTTGGTCTCGGCGACCAGGTCGTAGTCGTCGATCAGTACGTAGCAGTCGGGTCCGGTCCACCAGCTGCGGTCGCGCAGCTGTTCCCGGGTGACGTCGGGACCGGGCAGCCGTTCGGACATCACCTGCGCGACCTGGCCGATCATCTCCACGGTGACCTGCGAGGAGGCGCCGTAGCCGAGCAGGTGCTCTTCGCCGACCGCTCCGAACAGGCTGCGCCGGTAGTCCACCAGCAGGATCCGAGCCTGGTCCGGCGTACCCCGGCGTGCCACCTGCTCGGCGTACGTGCGCAGCAGCGTGCTTTTGCCGCTGCCGGCGTCTCCCACCACCAGGAAATGCGGCTCAGTGTCGATGTCGAGGTAGACGGGCTTCAGATCGTCTTCGGCGAGCCCGATCGGCAGCCCCGGAAGCGGCTCGTCCGGGGTCGGCAGCTCCCCGGGACGGACCACCGCGGGCAGCAGCCGTACCGGCGGCGCGGGCACCCCACGCCAGGCCCTGCGTACCCGCTCTGCCCAGTCACTCAGCACCTGTGGCAGGTCTTCGGTGTCGCTTCTGCCGTCGGTACGGGGCAGCGCGGACAGGAAGTGCAGCTTGTCCGCGGTCAGGCCACGCCCCGGCACCCCGGCGGGCACCTGAGCCGCGAGCCGCCGATCGATCTCGGAGTCGAGCGTGTCGGACTGCCGCAGCTCCAGCCGGGTGCCGATCAGGTCTAGCGTGCGAGATCTCACGTCGCGCCACCGGTTCGTCGCCAGTACCACATGGATGCCGTACGACAGGCCCCGCGCCGCCAGGGTTGCGATCGGCGTCTCCAGCTCCTCGAAGTCACGGCGTACGGTGTCCCAGCCGTCGATGACCAGGAACACGTCGCCGTACGGGTCGGCGTCGGAGTCGGTGCGCTGCCGGCGATAGCTGCCGATGCTGTCGACGCCTTCGGCGTTGAACGCCGCTTCCCGCTCACCGAGCAGTGAGGTGAGCTGGGCGACCGTACGCCGCACCATGTCCCCGTCGGTACGGGTGGCGATGCTGCCGACGTGCGGCAAACCGCGCAGCCGGGTGAGGAGCCCGCCGCCGAAGTCCAGCCCGTACACCTGGACTTCGCGCGGGGTGTGCAGCAGCGCCAGGCCGCTCACCACGCTGGCGAGCAGCGTCGACTTGCCGCTGGCCGGGCCGCCCACGACGGCGACGTTGCCGGCGGCGCCGGCCAGGTCGAGCGTGAGCAGGTCGCGCCGCTGTTCGAGGGGCTTGTCGGTGACCCCGACCGGGACCTGCAGCGTGCCCCAGCCGGTGCGGTCGCCAGCGACGCCGCGAGCCGGGTCATCGACGAGCGACAGCAGCTGGTCGAAGGTCGGCGACTCGTCCAGCGGCGGCAGCCAAACCCGGTGCGCCGGCGGTCCGGCGCCCTCCATCCGGGAGATCAGTACGTCGGCGAGGGTTTCGGTGGCGAACTCGTCGGTGAGGTCGTCGACCTGGCCGTCGGCGGTGGCGGGACGGGCTCGGCGCGGCGGTGGGCCGGAGACGTACCCGGCGCGGAACCGTACCAGCGGATCGGTGCCGACCCTGAGGTACGCGTGGCCCGGCGCGCGCGGCAGTTCGTATGCGTCGGCCACCCCGAGCACGATCCGCGATTCCAGCGCGGAGAAGGTCCGCAGCGCGATCCGGTACGACAGGTGCGTGTCCAGACCCCGCAGCCGGCCCTCCTCGAGCCGCTGCGAGGCAAGCAGCAGGTGTACGCCGAGCGAGCGTCCCACGCGCCCGATCATGACCAGATGGTTGATCAGCTCGGGTTTGGCGTTCAGCAGTTCGGTGAACTCGTCGACGATCATGATCAGCCGGGGCAGCGGCTCCAGCGGCGCACCGTTGGCGCGGGCCCGCTCGTAGTCGCGCCGGGAGGCGTACTTGCCGGCGTGGCGCAGCAGCTCCTGGCGCCGGATCACCTCGCCCTCGATGGTGTCGGCCAGCCGGTCGGCGTATGTCGGGTCGCTCTGCAGGTTGGTGATCACGTCGCCGGTGTGGGGGAGGCGTTCCAACCCGGTGAAAGTGGCGCCGCCCTTGAAGTCGATCAGCAGGAAGTTCACCGACTCCGAGCTGTGGGTGGCGGCCAACGCGAGCACCACTGTACGCAGCAGCTCGCTTTTGCCGGAGCCGGTGGCGCCGACCACCAACCCATGCGGGCCCATCCCGTCCTCGGCCGGCTCCTTCAGGTCGAGCACCGCGGAGCTGCCCTCGGGTTGCTCGCCGATCGGTATCCGCAGCTGGTCGGCGGTCGGGCGCGGCACCCACCACCTTGCCGGGTCGAACTGGTACGGGTCGTCGATCCCCAGCACCGTGGCCAGGTCCCATGAGGTGGGCGCGGCGGAGACGACCGGCGGCGGAGGCGCCGGCTGTGCGGCGACGAACCGGGCGACCAGGTCGGCGCTGCCATCGACCGCCACATCGGCGTTCAGCTCCCGGTCCAGCCGGGGCACCGCGACCTGGAACCGGCGCCCGTAGTGCAGCGCCCAACCCGACTTGTCCTCGGGCAGCTGACGCGCCGCGTCCGGGTCCATCCGGGAGGTGGACGGGTCGTCGAGCCGCAGCTCCACATGCGACTGCAGCATGTACGCCAGCTCCACCGGTACGGCGTCCCACCACCGGCTGGTCACCACCAGGTGCACCCCGTACCCGGGGCCGGTGCTGGCGATCTGGCGTACCCGCTCGGTGAACGGCTCGGAGCGGCCGAACACGTGCCAGCCGTCGACCAGCAGGAACACGTCGGCGTGGTCCTGGTCGTGGAAGTTCTCGTCGAGCGGGCGCCACGCCCGGTAGCTGGCCACGGTGTCGATGCCGTACGCGCGGAACATCCGCCGCCGGGCGCTGATGATCGCCTCGACGGTGGTGAGGATGGTGTCGACCTGGTCCGGTTCGTCGTCGCCGGCCACCTCTCGTACGTGTGGCAGCGCGGACATCGCACCGAGGCGGTTGCTCGCCGCCTCCAGGGCGTACAGCGCGATGTCATTCGGGTGGTGGGTGAGCGCGAGCGCGGAGATCAGCGTGCTCAGCAGTACGCTCTTGCCGCTGGCGAGCCGGCCCACCACCAGCAGGTGCCCGCTGCCGTTGGCGAAGTCCAGCCACACCGGGTCGCCGTTGTCGTCGCCCGGCCGGTACGCCCGCCCGATCGGCACCGCGAGCCCGCCGTGCGGTGAGCTGCCGTCCGGTGCCGGCGCGTCGGGGGAGGGGCCAGGGAACTCGCCGGGGCCGCCCGCGAGCAGGTCGCCAACGATCAGCGTGTCGCCGATCTGGGCTGTCCCCGGGTGGGCGCGCCGCCCGGTGCGTGCCCAGGCGACGTAGATCTCGCCCTCCACTGAGCCGTCGCCGACCGGGTTCTGGGCGCTGGTGCGCTGGCGTACCTCGCGGTTGACGTACCGGTAGAGCTCGTCGGGGGTGATCCGGCCATCGCGCTCCAGGTCGGCGGCGCCGGTGGCGAGCCCGGCCACGATCGCGCTGGTGAACAGGGACCGTACGGGCTGCGCCGGGTCTGCGGGGTCGCCCAGCTCGTACGCCGGCTGCACCGCGTTGGAGGCGGCCATGTAGTACGTGCCGCGCCCGGCGAGCAGCTTGCCCGGCAGGTCCACGGTCTCGCCGCCGCGGGCGGTGCGCTCCCGTACGATCGCGCCGCTGTAGCAGCAGTCGAGCAGGATGATCTTGGCGTCCGCCTCGTGTGACTCGACCAGCCGGTGAAGGTAGACGGCGGGGATGGCGGTCGACATCGGCAGGTCGAACTCGGTGTTGCCGACAGCGAAGTAGAGCTGTCCACCGGCGTCCACGATGCCGTGGCAGGACAGGTAGAGCAGCACCGTGTCGCCGGGGCCGGCGTCGCGGAAGAGTCGTTCGATGGCGCGTTCAGCCTCGGCCTTCGACTCGTTGGCGAGCAGGTCGACCGCGTCGAAGGAGCCCACGTCCCGGTCGCGCAGCAGATCGCGGAGCTGCTCCGCTTCGCGCAGCGGCGCCTGCAGCGCCTGCAGCCGGGTGTCCCGGTACGAGTCGGTGGCGATCAGTAGCGCGCGCCGGCCCACGGTTACTCCGAGCTGTCCGCGGCGTCGCCCGGCCCGGCGGCCGCCGCGTCGCCCTGGCTTGTGGCCTCGGGGTGGCTCTGGCCGGTGCCCGGCGGCGGGTCGCCGATCGCGGCGAGCGCCTGTACGGCCCGCTCCAGCTCGGCTTCGGGCACCCGCCCGGACAGGCTCACCTTCACATCGCCCCGCTCCAGCGTCACCGACCAGTCGGTACGCGCCTGAATGTGCGCCACCACCACGCGGGCGATCGCGTCGACCGTCTGGGCCGAGAACACCGCCGACAGCACCAGGGTGCCGATCAGCGTCAGGGTGCCGGACTTGGCGCCGTCGGGGAGCGGGGTGGTGGGCGCGGCGGCGCGTACCCCTGCGAGCTTGGCCAGGTCGCGGCGCAGCTCGCGGGTCGCGGCCTCCAACCGCTGCGGATCGGTGCCCGGGCGGGCGACCACGACCAGGGCGATATCGGACACGGCGGAACCCCCCATGACAGCCGGCGCTTTCGACCAGACCCTACCGGCGACGGTGCCGCTGTGTCATTGCTGCTCGGCTGGGACGCTCCAAGCGGTTTGTAGTGGTTTTACAGCATCCGCCACGACACCGTGATCAGCGGCACATCGCGTGATCGCTGAGAGCGAACAACATCGGAAACAAACCGGGCCGGCTCTGGGTTGAGTCGAGGTAACTCAACTGAGAACTGAGGTGTGACCCGATGAGCGATACGTTGAATCTGCCCGTGTTGCCGCTGGACGATCTCGTCGTGCTGCCCGGCATGGTGGTGCCGGTGAAGCTGGACGACACCGAGTCCCGCGCCGCCATCGATGCCGCCCAGGCCGCCGACAACGGCTCCCGGGTGCTGCTGGTGCCGCGGCTGGACGGCGAGTACGGCTCGGCCGGCGCGCTCGGCGTGATCGAGGAGGTCGGCCGGTTCCCCGGCGGCGGCCGCGGGGCGGTGGTACGCGCCACCGCCCGGGTGAAGATCGGCGCCGGCACTACCGGACCCGGCGCGGCGCTGTGGGTGAACGCCACCGTGCTGGACGAGACCCCGGTTACCGAACGCACCCGCGAGCTGGCCCGCGAGTACCGCAGCCTGATCACCACGATCCTGCAGCGCCGCGGCGCGTGGCAGATCATCGACTCCGTACAGCAGGTCACCGGCGCCTCGGCGCTGGCCGATCTGGCCGGGTACGCCTCGTACCTGACCGACGCGCAGAAGCTCACCCTGCTGGAGAACCCGGACGTGACCGCCCGGCTGGAGAAGCTGATCGAGTGGACCAGCGAGCACCTGGCGGAGCTGGACGTCGCCGAGACCATCAACTCCGACGTCCAGGACGGGATGGAGAAGCAGCAGCGGGAGTTCCTGCTGCGCCGCCAACTCGCCGCGATCCGCAAGGAGCTGGCCGAGCTAGACGGCAAGCCCGGCTCCGAGGAGGAGGACTACCGCGCCCGCGTAGAAGCCGCCGACCTGCCCGAGAAGGTCCAGAAGGCCGCGCTCGCCGAGGTCGACAAGCTGGAACGCACCTCCGAGCAGTCGCCCGAGGTGGGCTGGATCCGCACCTGGCTGGACACCGTCCTGGAGCTGCCGTGGGACACCCGTACCGAGGACAACTACGACATCCGCGGCGCCCGTGAGGTGCTGGACGCCGACCACGCCGGGCTCGACGACGTGAAGGACCGGATCATCGAACATCTGGCGGTACGCCAGCGCCGTCACGAACGTGGTCTCGGCGTGGTCGGGGGCCGGCGCAGCGGCGCGGTGCTGGCGCTGGTCGGCCCGCCCGGCGTCGGCAAGACCTCGCTCGGGGAGTCGGTGGCCCGCGCCATGGGGCGCAAGTTCGTACGGGTCGCGCTCGGCGGGGTACGCGACGAAGCCGAGATCCGCGGGCACCGGCGTACCTACGTCGGCGCGCTACCGGGCCGCATCGTACGGGCGATCAAAGAGGCCGGCTCGATGAACCCGGTGGTGCTGCTGGACGAGGTCGACAAGGTGGGCGCCGACTACCGGGGCGACCCGACCGCGGCACTGCTGGAGGTGCTCGACCCGGCGCAGAACCACACCTTCCGGGACCACTACCTGGAGGTCGAGCTGGACCTCTCCGATGTGGTGTTCCTGGCCACCGCGAACGTCCTGGAATCCATCCCGGCGCCGCTGCTGGACCGAATGGAGCTGGTACGTCTCGACGGCTACACCGAGGACGAGAAGGTCATCATCGCCGCCGACCACCTGCTGCCGCGCCAGTTGGAGAAGGCGGGGCTGACCGCCGACGAGGTGTCCATCGAGGATAGTGCCCTGCGCCGGCTCGCCGCCGAGTACACCCGGGAAGCGGGGGTACGCGATCTGGAGCGCTCGATCGGCCGGGTGCTGCGCAAGCTGACGGCGAAGCTGGCGCTGGACGAGGGCGCGACCCCGGTGACCGTCGGCGCCGACGACCTCCGCGACTACCTGGGGCGGCCGAAGCACACTCCCGAGACGGCGGACCGCACCGGCGTACCGGGGGTGGCGACCGGGCTCGCGGTGACCGGCGCGGGCGGCGAGGTGCTGTTCGTGGAGGCGTCGCTGTCGGACGCGGAGACCGGCTCCACCGGCGTCACGCTCACCGGCCAGCTCGGCGACGTGATGAAGGAGTCGGCGCAGATCGCGCTGTCGTACCTGCGCTCGCACGGAGTGGAGTTGGAGCTGCCGGTCGGTGACCTGGCCAGCCGGGGGATCCACCTGCACGTACCGGCGGGGGCGGTGCCGAAGGACGGGCCGAGCGCGGGCATCACGATGACCACTGCGGTGGCCTCGCTGCTGTCCGGACGGCGGGTACGCCCCTACGTGGCGATGACGGGCGAGGTCTCGCTCACCGGGCGGGTGCTCCCGATCGGCGGGGTGAAGCAGAAACTGCTCGCCGCACACCGCGCCGGGATCACCACCGTGGTGCTGCCGCAGCGCAACGAGCCGGACCTGGACGACGTACCCGAGTCGGTACGCGACGAGCTGGAGATCCACCTCGCCAGCGACGTACGCGAGGTGCTCGACATCGCGCTGCATCCCGCCGAGGTGGCCGCGCAAGCGGCGTGATCAACGTGCCCGGGGCGCAACCACGGCGCCCCGGGCACAGCCTCACGGCGTCTGCGGGTCGACGATGTCGAAGGCGTTCGGCAGCCCGAGCCGGTAGTTCTGCTGGTCGACCCGCTTGAACGCCTCGAACTCCGGCGGCTCGAACAGCTCCTTCAGCGTGCACCGGGGCGCGGTCGAGCCGGCGGCGTCGAGCAGCGCGTTGACCGCCTGCCGGGCGCCCTCGTTGGCGCCTTCCATGGTGGTGACGTTGATGTTGGTACGCACCCAGTCGCCGGCCACGAACAGGTTGCCGATCCGGGTTTTCGACTCGGGTCGGTCCTGCCACGAGTCGACGTGCTGGATGAACAGCGGCTCGTCGTTGGTCACCTGGGGCGTACCGGAGCGGATGATCGCCGGGTCCAGGAACCAGGAGTGCAGCATGTCGTCGGTGAGCACCGCCTCGCCGGTGTCGTTGAGGTGTGCCTTGATCTGTCTCCAGGTCTCGGCGGCGATCTCCGCCGGCGGGCAGTCCTTCGCCGCCTTGCCGTTGAAGGTGCCGGGCGCCACCCAGTCGGACAGGATCGTGGAGAAGCAGTCGGCGACGGTGCCGTCCCCGTACGTGCCGAAGTCCCGCTTCCAGAACTGCGCCTGGCTGATCGAGGTGATCGCCCAGGGAGAGTCGACGTAGTTGACGTGGCCGGGGGTGAGCGGCAACTCCTCGCGCAGGTAGAACATCAACCCGTTCATCCAGTCGGTACGCAGCCGCAGCACCCCGGCGAGCGCCGGATCGGCGGCGAGCACGTCGGCGGTGACCAATCGGGCGAACCGTTCCTGCGGCATCGCCGAGAGCACCCAGTCGGCGTTCACCTCACGGGTCTGGCCAGCCGGATCCGTCAGCGTCACCCCGCTGACGCGCGCACCGTCGAGTTGCAGCGACGTTGCCGCCCAGCCGACCTCGAACCGCACCCCGAGGGCACGCAGGTGCGCGATCCACGGGTCCAGCCACACCTCGCTGGTGGAGCCGTCGAGCACCCGGTCGACGGAGGCTCCCGGTTCGTTGCCGCGACCCAGCGCGCTCCACAGCGTCACCTCGCCGACCAGGCCGATGGAGTGCGCGCTGGCGTCGGCGGACTTCATCGCGGCCAGGTTGCGGATCATGCCGTCGCCGAGCATCCGCTGGTACTCGTAGGACATCTCGTCGGCGCGTACGTAGTCGTTCCAGCTCATCAGCTCCCACTGGCCGAGCCGGCGTTCCTGGCAGCTGGTCACGTACACCACCAGCTTGCGGGCGAAGTACGCCGCCTCGTCGGGTGGCAGCCGCATCCCGCTCTCCAGCCCCGCGGCGATCGTCTGCATCAGCGAGTCCGGGGTGTACGGCGCCGGCCGAGGCGGCAGCGGGAACAGGAACGGCAACGTCAGATCGGCCCGTCCACCCGACCGTGCCCCGAGGTAGGTGGTCGCCCGTACCAGGTTGTCCCAGGTGCCGTTGGCGTTGCCGGGGTACGGCGTACGCCGCATGTTGTCGGTGAGGTTCTGGTAGAAGCCGGGGAAGAACCGGAAACCGTGCTCGCCGGGCAGCGGCAGCCGGTCGCCGGTCGCGGAGTCGGGGACCGGGATACTGCGCGCCTTGCCGCCCAGCGACTTGCGCTCGTACACCGTGACCGCGAAGCCGCGCTCGACCAGCTCGTGAGCCGCCGACAGCCCGGCGACGCCGCCTCCCAGCACCGCCACCGACTGCCCGGTGGCGGCGTGTGCGGGCGGTACGGCGGCCAAGGAAGCGGCGCCGGCGGCGGCCGCGGTGCCCCGCAGCAG
>JBOGDG010000079.1:0-9851 GCA_050701655.1 Micromonosporaceae bacterium | reverse complement strand
GTGCCAAGGTGGCGGTGCCGCTGTTCATCAACCAGGGCGAGAAGATCAAGGTCGACACCCGCGACGGCCGTTACATCAGCCGAGCGTGACCGTGACCGAAGGCCCACCGCGCAAGATCGTTCCGGCCCGCCGGAAAGCGCGCAAGCGTGCCGTCGACGTGCTGTACGAGTCGGAGATGCGCGGCGCCGAGGCGCTGGACGTGCTGCGTGACCGGGTCGGCCGAGCCGATCCGCCGATCTCGGAGTACACCCGCACCCTGGTGGCGGGCGTGGTCGAGCACCAGGCCCGGATCGACGAGCTGATCAGCACGTACGCCCAGGACTGGAGCCTGGACCGGATGCCCCCCGTGGACCGCAACATCGTACGGGTCGCCACGTACGAGCTGCTGTGGTGCGACGACATCGACATCCCGGTGGCGATCAGCGAGGCGGTGGAGCTGGCGAAGTCGCTGTCCACCGACGACTCGCCGCGGTTCGTCAACGGTCTGCTGGACCGCCTGGCCTCCAACGCGACGGCGTGACGCCCCCGGAAGGCGTGCCCAGGGAAGGCGGCGTGATCTTCCGGGAGGCGGTGGAGGCGGACCTGCCGGCGGTCGTCGCGCTGCTGGCCGACGACGTACTCGGCAAGGCGCGCGACTACGCGCTGGTCGACGACGCGTACCGGCGGGCGTTCACTGAGATCACCGACGATCCGCGCAACTTCTTGATCGTGGCCGACGACGGCGGCGAGGTGGTGGCGTGCCTGCAGCTGACGTACATCCCGGGGCTGGGCCGGCACGGCGCGGAGCGGTGCCTGATCGAGGCGGTACGGGTGCGCGCCGACCGGCGCGGTGCGGGGCTGGGCCGCGAGCTGATGGCCTGGGTGATCGACCAGGCGAAGCAGCGCGGCTGCGCGCTGGTGCAGCTGACCACGGACAAGTCGCGGGCGGACTCGCACCGCTTCTACCTCAACCTGGGATTCGTAGCCAGCCATGAAGGCATGAAGCTGCCGCTGTAACCGCGCGGCGCGCCGCCGGCACCAACCGGCCCCGTCGCCGGTACCAACCGGCCCGTGGCCGGTACCAGGACGAAAGCCCCCGCACCACCAGTACGGTGGCCGGGGGCTTCGACGTCAGCGCCGGACTACGACGGGCCGGACTACGACGGGCCGGACTACGACGGGAAGCGCGACCGCGGGGACTCGGTGACCAGCACACCGTACTCGGTGAGCTGCTCGACCAGGCCCGACGGCGAGGTGTCGTAGACGATGGCGAGCGCACGCAGGTCGTCGGCGCGGATCGAGAGCACCCGGCCGTTGTAGTCGCCGCGCTGCAGCTGGATCGCGCGGGCGTACCGCGCGACCGGGGCCAGCTCGTCGACGGTGTGCTCGTACAGCTGCTCCAGATCCAGCACGATCTTGCCCGCCGACTCCTGCCGGACTCCGCCGCCCTCGGGCAGCAGCTCAGCGACCGGCACCCGGTAGAACTCGGCCAGGTCGGAGAGCCGGGCAACGGTTACCGCACGGTCGCCACGCTCGTACGAGCCGACCACCACGGCCTTCCATTTGCCACTCGACTTCTCCTCGACACCCTGCAGGGACAGGCCCTGCTGCTGGCGGATCGCGCGCAGACGGGCGCCAAGGGCTTTCGCGTACTCAGACGGCATGCGGATTCTCCCAGTCACGTAGCCAGGGCGTTACCCCAGCACTCGCTACGGAGCGTGACGGTACGGGGCTGGGCCACACCCGGTCAAGCCCCGGTTACCGGTGCGTTATCTCGAACGGGGCAAAGCCGCAGGTCAAGCGGGGTACGTGACGGGGAGTACACCGTGTCCCCGCCGGATGACCACGCTCCGCTTGTTAGGCTGCTTGGTGGTCTGCGGATGCACCGTACGGTCCGTAGTTCGACGTCCTTTAACGACCCGTCCCGTGAGGCGGGGAAGGAGTCTGGAATGGCAGACAGTGCGCCGGTTCCTGCCCGAAATAGGCAGGTTTCGCAGCTTCACACGGCTGGCGGAGTTGATCCCGGGGGCGCGAGTGACGCCCAGGTGATCCTCAGCGAAGCCGACATCGCGCGGATCATCGACCGGATCGCGCACCAGATCCTCGAGAAGACCCGTGGCGCCGAGGACACCGTGCTGCTCGGCATCCCGACCCGGGGCGCGCCGCTGGCGGTACGACTCGCGAAACGGATTCATGCTTTCGAGGGAGTCACGGTGCCGACCGGCACCCTCGACATCACTCTCTACCGCGACGACCTGCGGCTGCGCGGCACCCGCGCGCTCGGCCCCACCGAGGTGCCGCCCGGCGGGGTGGACGGGCTGCGGGTGATCCTGATCGACGATGTGCTGTTCTCCGGGCGTACGGTCCGGGCGGCGCTGGACGCGCTGGGCGACCTGGGCCGGCCCCGGCAGGTGCAGCTCGCCGTACTGGTCGACCGGGGGCACCGGGAGCTGCCGATCCGCGCCGACTACGTCGGGAAGAACCTCCCCACCGCGCTGACCGAGTCGGTCAAGGTGCTGCTGCACGAGGTGGACGGCTCCGACGCGGTCCTGATCGAGAAGGGCGTGGCATCGTGATCCGGCATCTGCTCTCCGCCGGTGACCTGGACCGGGACACGGCGACCCTGGTGCTGGACACCGCTGCCCAGCTGGACGCCGCGATGGCCGGCCGCGAGATGAAGAAGCTGCCCACGCTGCGCGGCCGTACGGTGGTCAACCTGTTCTACGAGGACTCCACCCGCACCCGGATCTCGTTCGAGGCGGCCGCCAAGCGGCTCTCCGCCGACGTGATCAACTTCGGGGCGAAGGGCTCCAGCGTGTCGAAGGGGGAGAGCCTCAAGGACACCGCGCTCACCCTGCAGGCGATGGGCGCCGACGCGGTGGTGATCCGCCACCCGGAGTCCGGCGCCCCGCACCGGCTCGCCGGCTGGGTCTCCGGCAGCGTGCTCAACGCCGGCGACGGTACGCACGAACACCCCACCCAGGCGCTGCTCGACGCGTACACCATGCGGCACCGGATGGGGCACCTCGACGGGCTTCACGTCGCGATCGTCGGCGACGTGCTGCACAGCCGGGTGGCCCGCTCCAACGTGCTGCTGCTGCACACCCTGGGCGCGCACGTCACGCTGGTCAGCCCGCCCACCCTGTTCCCGGTCGGGGTCACCGCATGGCCGGCCGAGGTGTCGTACGACCTGGACGCCGTACTGCCCAAGCAGGACGTGGTGATGATGCTGCGGGTGCAGCGGGAACGGATGCACGACTCGTACTTCCCGTCGGCCCGCGAGTACGCCCGCCGGTACGGCCTGGACACGCGCCGGATGGCGCTGCTGCCGGACAACGCGATCGTGATGCATCCCGGCCCGATGAACCGCGGTATGGAGATCACCCCCGAGGTGGCCGACTCGCCGCGCTCCACCATCGTGGAACAGGTCAGCAACGGGGTCAGCGTACGGATGGCGGTGCTCTACCTGATGCTCGGCGGACGCCCGGAGGAGAACCAGTGAAGACCTTGATCAAGGGGGTACGGGTCCTCGACGCCCACCCCGCCGACATCCTGATCGACGGCGGCGTGGTCGCGGAGGTGGGCGCCGGGCTCAGCGCACGCGGGGCGACCCGCGTCGAGGCGGACGGGCTGGTCGCACTGCCCGGGCTGGTCGACCTGCACACCCACCTGCGGGAGCCGGGGCGCGAAGACGCCGAGACCGTGGAGACCGGCAGCCGGGCCGCCGCGCTGGGCGGCTACACCGCGGTCTGCGCGATGGCGAACACCGACCCGGTCGCCGACACCGCCGGCGTGGTCGAGCAGGTGTACCGGCTGGGTCAGCAGGCCGGGCTGGTCGACGTACAACCGATCGGTGCGGTCAGCGTCGGGCTGGCCGGGGAGCGGCTCGCCGAGCTGGGCGCGATGGCCACCTCCGCCGCGCGGGTACGGATCTTCTCCGACGACGGGCACTGCGTCGCCGACCCCCGGCTGATGCGCCGCGCCCTGGAGTACGTCAAGGCGTTCGACGGGGTGATCGCGCAGCACGCCGAGGAGCCGCGGCTGACCGCCGGCGCCCAGATGCACGAGGGTGAGGTCTCCGCCCGGCTCGGCCTGACCGGCTGGCCCGCGGTGGCGGAAGAGGCGATCATCGCCCGCGACGTACTGCTCGCCGAACACGTCGGCAGCCGGCTGCACATCTGCCACGTCTCCACCGCCGGCAGCGTGGAGATCCTGCGGCACGCCAAGAAGCGCGGCATCCGGGTGACCGCCGAGGTGACGCCGCACCACCTGTTCCTGGTCGACAGCAAGGTCTCCAGCTACGACCCGGTGTTCAAGGTGAACCCGCCGCTGCGTACCCCCACCGACGTGGCCGCGCTGCGGGAGGCGCTGATCGACGGCACGATCGACATCGTCGCCACCGACCACGCCCCCCACACCGTGGAGGACAAGGAGTGCGAGTGGGCGTACGCCCGGCCCGGGATGCTGGGGCTGGAGACCGCGCTCTCGCTGGGGCTGGAGACCATCGGCACCGACCAGGGCTGGGAGCTGATCGCGGAGCGGATGTCCCGCCGTCCGGCCCGGATCGCGGGGCTGCGCGAGCACGGCCACGACCCGGCGTCCGGGATCGCGGCGAACCTGACCCTGGTCGACCCGGCTGCGCACCGCACCATCGACGCCGCCGAGCTGGCCAGCCGCAGCCGCAACACCCCGTACGCCGGGGTGACGCTGCCGGGGCGGGTCGTCGCCACGTTCCTGCGCGGCGAGGCCACCGTGCTGGACGGGAAGGCGCAGAAGTGACCGCCGTGCTCGTGCTGGAAGACGGACGGAGCTTCACCGGCGAGGCGTTCGGTGCGCGCGGGGAGAGCTTCGGCGAGGCGGTGTTCAGCACCGGGATGACCGGCTACCAGGAGACGCTGACGGATCCCTCGTACCACCGGCAGGTGGTGGTGGCGACGGCGCCGCACATCGGCAACACCGGCTGGAACGACGAGGACGACGAGTCGAGCCGGATCTGGGTCTCCGGGTACGTGGTCCGCGACCCCGCCCGTACCCCCTCCAACTGGCGCTCGAAGCGGTCCCTGGACGACGAGCTGGCGCGGCAGGGGATCGTCGGGATCAGCGGTGTCGACACCCGCGCCCTCACCCGCCACCTCCGGGAACGCGGCGCGATGCGGGTCGGAGTGTCGAGTATGGACGCCGACGCCGACGCGCTGCGTTCCCGAGTGCTGGAGCAGCCGCCGATGGCCGGGGCGAACCTGGTCGGCGAGGTGACCACCGCCGAGCCGTACACGGTCGAGGCGGCCGGCACGCACCGGCTGACGGTCGCGGCGATCGACCTGGGGATCAAGCGGAACACTCCGCGCCGGATGGCCGAGCGCGGCATCACCACGCACGTGCTGCCGGCCACCGCGTCGATCGAGGACGTGTTGGCGGTCAACCCGGACGCGGTGTTCCTCTCCAACGGCCCGGGCGACCCGGCGACCGCCGACGTGCAGGTGGCGCTCACCCGCGAGGTGCTCCGCCGCAAGCTGCCGCTGTTCGGGATCTGCTTCGGCAACCAGATCCTGGGCCGGGCGCTCGGCTTCGGCACGTACAAGCTGAAGTACGGCCACCGCGGCATCAACCAGCCGGTGATGGACCGGGCGACCGGCAAGGTCGAGGTCACCGCCCACAACCACGGCTTCGCGGTCGACGTGTCGGGCCGCGAACATGGGCACAGTGCGGTCGACGTGTCGGGCCGCGAACATGGGCACAGTGCGGTCGACGTGTCGGGCCGCGAACATGGGCACAGTGCGGTCGATGCGCCGGGCGACAGCCCGGCGGAGACGGAGTTTGGTGGAGTCGAGGTGAGCCATGTGTGCCTCAACGACGGCGTGGTGGAGGGGCTGCGGTGCCTGGACACGCCCGCGTTCTCGGTGCAGTACCACCCGGAGGCGGCGGCCGGGCCACACGACGCCGACTACCTCTTCGACCGGCTGGTCTCGCTGATCGGAGACTCGGATGCCTAAGCGCGACGACGTCAAGCACGTGCTGGTGATCGGCTCCGGGCCGATCGTGATCGGGCAGGCCTGCGAATTCGACTACTCCGGTACGCAGGCCTGCCGGGTGCTGCGCGAGGAGGGGATCCGGGTCAGCCTGGTCAACTCCAACCCGGCCACGATCATGACCGACCCGGAGTTCGCCGACGCCACGTACGTGGAGCCGATCACCCCCGAGTACGTCGAGAAGGTGATCGCCACCGAACGCCCCGACGCGCTGCTGCCCACCCTGGGCGGCCAGACCGCGCTGAACACCGCCGTCGCGCTGCACGAGGCCGGCGTACTCGACAAGTACGGCGTACGCCTGATCGGCGCCAACATCGACGCGATCCAGCGCGGCGAGGACCGCCAGAAGTTCAAAGAAACCGTCAGAAACGTCGGCGGCGAGGTGCCGCGCAGCGGGGTCTGCCACTCCATGACGGAGGTACGCGCCACCGTCGCCGAGCTGGGGCTGCCGGTGGTGATCCGGCCCAGCTTCACCATGGGCGGGCTCGGCTCCGGGATGGCGCACACCGACGACGAGCTGGCGCGGATCGCCGGCGCCGGCCTCGCCGAATCCCCGGTCACCGAGGTGCTGATCGAGGAGAGCGTGCTCGGCTGGAAGGAGTACGAGCTCGAGCTGATGCGCGACCGCAACGACAACGTCGTGGTGGTCTGCTCCATCGAGAACATCGACCCGATGGGCGTACACACCGGCGACAGTGTGACGGTGGCGCCGGCGATGACGCTGACAGACCGTGAGTACCAGCGGATGCGTGACCTCGGCATCGCCGTACTGCGCGAGGTCGGGGTCGACACCGGCGGCTGCAACATCCAGTTCGCCGTACATCCGCACACCGGGCGGCTCGTGGTGATCGAGATGAACCCCCGAGTGTCGCGCTCGTCGGCGCTGGCGTCGAAGGCGACCGGCTTCCCGATCGCGAAGATCGCGGCGAAGCTCGCGGTCGGCTACACGCTCGACGAGATCGACAACGACATCACGAAGGCGACCCCGGCGTGCTTCGAGCCGACGCTGGACTACGTCGTGGTGAAGGTGCCGCGGTTCGCGTTCGAGAAGTTCCCCGGCGCCGACCCGGAGCTGACCACCACGATGAAGTCGGTCGGCGAGGCGATGGCGCTGGGGCGCAACTTCACCGAGGCGCTCGGCAAGGCGCTGCGCTCCATGGAGCGGGTCTCGGGGGAGTTCGCGTTCGGCCCGGTCCCGGCGCCGGTCGATGAGCTGGTGGAGCGCTGCCGTACCCCGCACGACGGGCGGCTGAAGCTGGTGCAGCAGGCGCTGTACGCCGGCGCCACCGTCGTGCGGCTGCACGAGGCGACCGGGATCGACCCGTGGTTCCTGGACCAGATCGTCGCGGTCAACGAGGTCGCGGCGGCGCTCGCCGGCCGTTCACTGGCCGCGGTCGACGCAGCCGAGCTGCGCCGGGCCAAGCGCACCGGGCTGTCCGACCGCCAGCTCAGCTCCCTGCTCGGCACCAACGAGGCGGGGGTACGGGAAAAGCGCTGGTCAGACGGGGTGCGGCCGATCTACAAGACCGTCGACACGTGCGCGGCGGAGTTCGCGGCCAAGACGCCGTACCACTATTCGAGCTACGACGACGAGACGGAGGTGACCGGCAGCGACCGGGCAAAGGTGGTCATCCTCGGCTCGGGGCCGAACCGGATCGGGCAGGGCATCGAGTTCGACTACTCGTGCGTACACGCGGTGATGGCGCTGCGTGAGGCCGGCTACGAGACGGTGATGGTCAACTGCAACCCGGAGACCGTCTCCACCGACTACGACACCGCCGACCGGCTCTACTTCGAGCCGCTCACCTTCGAGGACGTACTCGAGGTGATCCACGCCGAGGACAGCTCCGGCAAGGCGGCCGGCGGCCCCGGCGTGGTCGGCGTGATCGTGCAGCTCGGCGGCCAGACCCCGCTGGGTCTCGCTGACCGGCTCGGCAAGGCCGGCGTGCCGATCGTGGGGACGACGCCGGAGGCGATCCACCTCGCCGAGGAGCGGGGCGCGTTCGGTGCGCTGCTCGCCGAGGCCGGGCTGCCCGCGCCGGCACACGGCACCGCCACCTCGTACGCCGAGGCGAAGGCGATCGCCGACGAGATCGGCTACCCGGTGCTGGTGCGCCCGAGCTACGTACTCGGCGGGCGCGGCATGGAGATCGTGTACGACGACGAGTCCCTCGAGGGCTACATCCGGCGCGCCACCGCGGTCAGCCCCGAGCACCCGGTGCTGGTCGACAGTTTCCTCGACGACGCGATCGAGATTGATGTTGATGCAGTCGTCGACTCCGCTGGGGACGTCTACCTCGGCGGGATCATGGAGCACATCGAGGAGGCCGGGATCCACTCCGGCGACTCCGCGTGCGCGCTGCCGCCGATCACGCTCACCGACAAGGACATCGTCCGGGTCCGCGACTACACCGCCAAGCTCGCCCGGGGCATCGGCGTACGCGGCCTGCTCAACGTCCAGTACGCCCTCAAGGACGACCAGCTGTACGTCCTGGAGGCCAACCCGCGGGCCAGCCGTACCGTCCCGTTCGTCTCCAAGGCGACCGCGGTGCCCCTCGCCAAGGCGGCGGCCCGGATAATGCTCGGCGCCACCATCGCTTCGCTGCGCGCGGAAGGAGTGCTGCTGGAAGGTGGCGACGGGGGAGACCTGCCCGACGACGCGCCGGTGGCGGTGAAGGAGGCGGTGCTGCCGTTCAAGCGGTTCCGTACCGCCGAGGGGCGCGGCATCGACTCGTTGCTCGGACCCGAGATGAAGTCCACCGGCGAGGTGATGGGGATCGACTTCGCCTTCGGGCACGCGTACGCCAAGTCGCAGGCGGCGGCGTACGGGTCGCTGCCCACCTCCGGCAAAGTCCTGGTCACCCTGGCTGACCGGGACAAACGCGCGATGATCTTCCCGGTGAAGCGGCTCGCCGATCTCGGTTTCGAGGTGCTCGCCACCGCCGGTACGGCGCACCTGCTGCGCCGGATGGGTATCGCCTGCCGCACCGTTCCCAAGCACTTCGAACACGGTGCGCAGAACACCGTCGAGCTGATCGCCGCCGGCGAGATCGACCTGGTGATCAACACCCCGCACGGCTCCACCGGCCCCCGCATCGACGGGTACGAGATCCGCAGCGCCGCCGTCGCCAACGACACCCCGTGCATCACCACGGTGCAGGGCGCCGCCGCCGCGGTGATGGGGATCGAGGCGCAGATCCGGGGCGACCTGCGGGTCCGCTCCCTGCAGCAGCTGCACGCCGTCGCCCGCCCGGAGGCGCAGTGACGCTTTTCGAACGCGCCGTACGACCGCTGCTGTTCCGGATCGGCGGCGGAGACGCCGAAGCCGCCCACGAATGGACCCTGGAGCGGCTGGCGGGGCTGTCCCGGCGGCCGGCGGTGCTGCGACTGCTGACCCGCTGGTACGCCGCCGGCGCGTCGCCGTGCACCGTGTTCGGCGTCGACTTCCCGTCCCGGGTCGGGCTCGCCGCCGGGATGGACAAGGACGGCCGGGCGCTGCCGGTGTGGCCGGCGCTCGGATTCGGCTTCACCGAGGTCGGCACCGTCACCTGGCATCCCCAGCCCGGCAACCCGAAGCCGAGGCTGTTCCGGCTGCCGGCCAGCCAGGCGATCGTCAACCGGATGGGCTTCAACAACCACGGCGCCGCGGCGTTGGCGGCACGGCTCGCCGCGCTCGGACCGCCGCCGACCCCGCTCGGGATCAGCCTCGGCAAGTCGAAGGTGACGCCGCTGGAGGACGCGGTCGGCGACTACGTCTCCTCGTTGCGCGCCCTCTACCCGTACGGCGACTACTTCGCGATCAACGTCAGCTCCCCGAACACCCCCTGGCTGCGCGAGCTGCAGGAC
>JBOGDG010000078.1:0-9876 GCA_050701655.1 Micromonosporaceae bacterium | reverse complement strand
CCGTCGCCGCGCCGTACATCCTCGACGCCACCGAGGCCGGCGACCTGCTGCCGCTGGCCGGCGTTGAGTACGTGACCGGGTTCGAGTCCCGGCGCGAGACGGCAGAGCCCAGCGCACCGGACGACCCGCAGCCGATGAACATGCAGGCGGTGTCGGTCTGCTTCGCGGTGGACCACGTCGACGGCGACCACACCATCGACAAGCCGGAGAGCTACGGCTTCTGGCGCGACTACCAGCCCGAGTTCTGGGGCGACCGACTGCTGTCGTTCCGCGCGCCGGACCCGCGCACCCTGCGAATCAGCCAGCGCAGCTTCACCCCGAACCCGGACGACGATCCGCTGTCCGTGGTGGCCGACCAGCGGCTCAGCGGGGGCGACACCAACCTCTGGACGTTCCGGCGGATCGCGGCCCGGCGGCTGTTCGCCGACGGCGCGTACGACAGCGACATCTGCCTGGTCAACTGGCCAATGATCGACTACTTCGAGGGCCCGGTGATCGACGTACCCGACGCGGAAGCGCACCTCGCCGCCGCCCGGGAGCTGTCGCGATCGGTGCTCTACTGGCTGCAGACCGAGGCACCCCGTCCGGACGGCGGCACCGGGTTCCCCGGGCTGCGGCTGCGCGGCGACGTCACCGGCGGCACGGACGGCCTGGCGCAGGCACCGTACCTCCGGGAGGCCCGGCGGATCCGGGCCGAGTACACCGTCGTGGAACAGGACCTTTCTCTGGCGGTACGCGGCGAGGCGGGCGCCGCCCACTACCCCGACACAGTCGGGGTCGGCATGTACCGCATCGACCTGCACCCGTCGACGGGCGGCGACACCTACATCGACGTGGGGTCGTGCCCGTTCGAGATCCCGCTCGGCGCACTGCTCCCGCAACGCGTCGAGAACCTGCTGCCCGCCGGCAAGAACATCGGCACCACCCACATCACCAACGGCTGCTATCGGCTGCACCCGGTCGAGTGGAACGTCGGCGAGGTGGCCGGCGCGCTCGCCGGTTTCTGCCTCACCCGCGGCGTTTCCCCGCGGGCGGTACGCAACACCCCCGGCCTGCTGGCCGACTTCCAGGTCCACCTGGCCCGCGACGGCGTCGAGCTGCGCTGGCCCGAGGTGGCCGGCTACTGACGGAGGAGACACACGATGAAGGCAAGACAACTGGCGGCGGTCGCCCTGGCCGGGCTGATCGGCCTGACGGGCTGCGGCGAAGGCGCGTCGGCCGACGGCCCGGTGTCGATGCGGATGACGATCTGGTCGGCGAGCGAGGCGCACCTCGAGCTCTTCAACGGCATCGCGGACGCGTACCGGAAGGAACACCCGAACGTCAAAGCCATAAAGTTCGACCCGCTGCCGTTCGAGACGTACACCACCACGGTCACCACCCAGATCGCGGGCGGCAACGGGCCGGACCTGGCCTGGATCCTGGAGAGCGCCGCACCCGACTTCGTCACCTCTGGTGCGCTGCTGCCGCTCGACGACGCGTTGCAGGACACCGAGGGGTACGCGTTCGACGACCTCACCCCGTCCGCGACGAAGCTCTGGAAGCACCAGGGGAAGCTGCACGCGTACCCGTTCTCGACCTCGCCGTTCGGCATCTTCGTCAACACCGACCTGCTCAAGAAGGCCGGCCAGAAGACCCCTGCCGAGCTGATCGAGGCCGGCGACTGGACGTGGCAGAACGCGATGGCCGCCGCGACCGCGGTCAACGCCAGAACCGGGACAGCCGGCCTGGTGGTACGCGACTTCGACTACAAGGGCTGGGACAACCTCTCCACCGTGTGGACCGGCTGGGGCGCTCAGCCGTGGAGCGACGATGGCGCGACCTGCGGCTTCACCTCGCCGGAGATGGTGTCGGCGATGACCTTCCTGCACAAGGGGATCTTCACCGACAAGGCACTGCCCGGGCCGGGCACCAGCGCGGACTTCTTCGCCGGTGACGCCGGCATGACCATCACCCAGATCTCTCGCGCGTCGCTACTGGAGGATGCGAAGTTCAAGTGGGATCTGGTGCCGCTTCCCGAGGGCCCGGCGGGCAAGTACTCCGTCATCGGCCAGGCCGGCATCGGCGTGCTGAAGCTCAGCAAGCACGCCGACGAGGCCACCCGCTTCCTGGCGTACCTCACCAACCCGGAGAACTCCGCCAAGCTCGCGCAGTTCTTCCCGCCGGCCCGCGAGTCGCAGCTCAACGCCGACACCCTCGCCAAGACCAACCCGCTGCTGACACCCGAGCAACTGCAGGCCGTGGTGCTCGACGGCATCGCCACCGGGGTCGTCAAGCCCAGCCACGCCGGCCAGGCCGAGATCAGCCAGGCGGTACGCGGCGCCCTCGACCCGCTGTGGCGGCCCGACGCCGATGTCAAGGCGGTCCTGAAAGGCGTCTGCACCGCGATCGACCCGATGCTGGGCACGTAGGGAAACTGGCCTTGACTGTCCGTACCAACACGCTGGTGGACCGGGCTCCGGCCCGGCCCAGCAGCGTGGCCGAACGCCGGCGGCCGTTCTGGACCAGCCGGCGCCGGGACCAGCTCGCCGGGTACCTGTTCATCGCTCCTCAACTGGCCGGGACGGTCCTGTTCGTACTGGTCCCGCTGGCCCTGGTGGTCTGGTACAGCCTGCACGAGTGGAACGTGCTCGCCGGCACCTTCGACTACACCGGTGCCGCCAACTACCAGGAAATGCTCGACGACCCGAAGCTGCCGGGGGTGCTCAGCGCCACCGCCCTGTTCTCGGCGGGACTGGTCGTGGTGAACCTGAGCCTGGCGTTGCTGCTCGCGGTGCTGTTGAACCA
Organism: Micromonosporaceae bacterium; assembly: GCA_050701655.1. GTDB lineage: Bacteria > Actinomycetota > Actinomycetes > Mycobacteriales > Micromonosporaceae > WHSM01. The sequence continues at coordinate 7,089 of JBOGDG010000078.1, read as the reverse complement.
GAAGCTCCGCGGCACGGTGCTGTTCCGTACCCTCTTCTTCTCGCCGGTCGTGGTGTCCCTGGTGGCCTGGACCATCGTGTGGGGCTTCCTGCTGCAGGACAACGGCGGCGTCAACGCTCTGCTGGACGTGTTCGGCGTCGACGGGCCCAACTGGCTGCGCGGCGACGCGACCGCGATGGTCAGCGTGATCGGCATCCAGGTGGTCAAGAACGTGGGCCTCAACATGGTGCTCTTCCTGGCCGCGCTGCAGGGGGTGCCCGGTGGCCTCTACGAGGCGGCACGGATCGACGGCGCCTCACGCTGGCGGCAGTTCCGCGCCATCACGGTCCCGCTGATCAGCCCGACGATCCTGCTCACCTCGATCATCACGATGGTCGGCTCGCTGCAGGTCTTCGCGCAGATCGCGGTGCTCACCCAGGGCGGCCCCGGTACCTCGACCACCGTGCTCGTCTACTACCTCTACCAACAGGCCTTCCAGTTCCACCACTTCGGCTACGGCGCCACCCTCTCCGTGCTGCTGTTCGGAATCGTGCTGGTGCTGACCGTCGTGCAATGGCAGATGCGCAGAAGATGGGTCTTCCATGAGAACTAGTGGGCTGTCCCCGCGCGCGAAGCTGGGCCTCTACGCCGGGCTGATGCTGCTCGCGGTCCCCTTCGTGTTCCCCACCTGGTGGATGGTGACCTCGTCGGTGAAGCCGGTCGGCGACATCTTCGCGTTCCCGCCGTCACTGCTCCCGACCGACGTCAGCTTCTCCGCGTACCAGCAGGTCTTCACTTTGCAACCGTTCGCGCGGCAGTACTGGAACAGTATGTACATCGCGGCGCTGGTCACCCTCGGCACGCTCGCCGTCTCGTCGCTTGCCGGGTACGCCTTCGCCCGGATCCGGTTCCGGGGGCAGAACGCGCTGTTCCTCGTGGTCCTGGTGGGGCTGTTGATCCCCACCGAGGTCACGATCGTGCCGTTGTTCCAGATGTTCCACGCCTGGGGCCTGCTCGACACCCACGTACCGCTGATTCTGGTGCCCGCGCTGGGCGCGCCCAGCGTGCTCGCCACCTTCATCATGCGGCAGTTCTTCATCGCGCTGCCCGGAGAGCTGGAGGAGGCGGCCCGGGTCGACGGCCTCGGGCGGTTCGCCACCTTCTGGCGGATCGCGCTGCCGCTGGCGCGGCCCGCACTCGGTGCGGTCGCGATCTTCACGTTCCTGCACAGCTGGAACCTCTACCTGGAACCGATCGTGTTCCTGTCGACCCCGGAGAAGTTCACCCTGCCGCAGGCGCTGACCCAGTTCGTCGACGCGTACGGCGGTCCGATGTGGAACGTGCAGCTCTCGGCCGCGTCGTTGACGGCGATCCCGGTGCTGGTGGTGTTCGTGCTCGCGCAGCGCCAGTTCATCGAGGGCCTGGCACAGACCGGTCTGAAAGGGTGAGCTCCGCCTCCCGTTTCGCGCGATAGTCACGCAACGCACGTTGCGCCGCAGAGACCACGTAGTAGGCGAGCCCACCGCTGGTCCTGGCCGGCCCGCAGCACCGGCACAGCGGCACCTCCGGCTCGCATCACTCCGGGCGGGTTCGCCACCGTCGCTGAGCGGCCGGACTCGCACCCGTGGGAGCAGCTGATGCTCCTCTAAACCCGACCCACGAAGATCATCCGTAGGGGTTGACGTGTCCGAGGAGCGAGCCGACCCATAACCCAACGGCCGTTCGCACTGACCGCCGAGCTGCCGCTCGGCGGAGCCGCACGAGTGTCCCGCAACTCACTTCAGCTTCGGGTCGAGAGCGTCGCGGAGCGCGTCGCCCAGGACGACGAGGGCCAGGATGGTCACGATCAAGCATGTCAGCGGGAAGAGCAGCAGGTGCGGGTATCCGCCGGTGAACCAGTCCGCGCTGTTGGAGATCATGATCCCCCAGCTGATCGCTGGCGGTCGTACGCCGATGCCCAGGAACGCCAACACGGCTTCCGCCGCGATGATCCCGGCGACCGTGGTGGGGATCAGTGCGGTGACCGGGGCGATCGCGTTGGGCAGGATGTGCCGGAAGATGATCCGGAAGTCCGATGCGCCGAGCGCCCGCGCGGCCATCACGTAGTTGAGGTTCTTCGCCTCCAGGACGCTCGCCCGGACGTAGCGGGTGTACCCCATCCAGCCAAACATGGTCAGCACAACCGCCGGTGGCCCGAGCGCGGCGAGCTGGCCGTCGCCGAAGTCGACGTTCCGGAAGATCGACAGCACCAGGAGTGCAGCAAGCAGGAGTGGCACCACGAGGAACACCTCCACCGCGCGGGACACGATGGCGTCGATGACTCCGACGTAGTAGCCCGCGAGACTGCCGAGCACGAGCCCGACCAGGACCGAAGTCCCGACCACGATGAACGCCAGCAGGAGCGACGGACGGGAGCCGTGCACGAGTTGAGCCAGCAGGTCGCAGCCGTGTAGGTCAGTGCCGAACGGATGCGGCCCGTCGAACCACTGCGGCCGGATCTTCGACTGGCTGATGTCACACCGTTGCGGATCGGTCTTCGTGAACAGCGTCGGTAGCGTCGCCATGACAGCGAAGAAGGCCACGACCAGGGCGGCGACGACGACCGGCGGCCGGCGCCGCAGCGCGTGAAATGCGTCCGACCACAGCGTTCGTGTGACGACGCCGGCCTGGCTCTCGGCCGCGACGCTGGCGGCAGTCGCGGGGTCAGTCATAACGAATCCTCGGGTCGAGGACGGCGTAAGCGATGTCGACCAGCACGTTCACGACGAGAATGACAACGGCAAGCAGGGAGACAAGGCCGAGGATGACCGAGACCTCGCTCTCCCGCACCGAGCGCCAGAGCAGTCCGCCCATCCCGTAGATGTTCATCAACCCCTCAGTGATGACCGCACCAGCGAGCGCTTCGGCGAAGACGAACCCGATCGCGGTCACCGCCGGAATGGAGGAGTTCCGGACAATGTGGACGATCGTCACTCGGAGATCTCCCAGACCCTTGGCGCGGGCGGTCCGGACGTAATCGGCGTCGTAGTTCTCCAGCTGGCTGGCCCGGACCAGACGGATGAACGCCGCCGACCCGGTAACCCCCAGCAGCACACCAGGGATGATCACCGTCGCCCACGGGTTGTCCGGGTCGAACGATGGCTTGAACATCAGCGTAAGGAAGCTCTCGTCGCCGAACCGGTCGTCCATCCACCGCACGATGGGCACAGCGAAGATGTACTTGTAGACCAGCAGCATCACGAAGACGGGGAACGCGTCGATCAGGATGCTGAGAAACCGGATGGAGTGGTCGGGCGTGCGGCCGCGAAACCGCGCCGCGAAGGAACCCAGCAGCATGCCGGCGATCAGCCAGGTCACGGTGACGACGACGAAGAGTCGCAGGGTGTTCGGCGCGGCGGTCGCGACCATCTCGGTGACCGCCTGGTCTCCGCGCAGGTTCGAGCCGAAGTCGCCGTGGAGGTAGCCCTTCAGTCGCTCTCCGAACGGGCCGAGGCAGGGATTCCCGATCTGCTCGTAGCACGGGTCGTCGAGGTTGTACCGCTCCTTGACAGCCTGGAGCTGCGACTCGGTGGGCACCTTCTCGCCGAAGAAGGCCAGCGCCGGGTTGCCGTTGACTTGAATGGCGAGTGTGGCGAGCACGTGCAGCAGGAAGAACACGAGGAACAACGTGAAGATCGCCTGCAGCACTCGCCGAACGATGTAGATACCCACGTTTTCGGCGTCCTTCCATGAGCTCGGGGTCACAGGCCATGACGCCTGCGACCCCGAGCGCTCCGTGCGCTTCGTACTTCCCGGTTACTCGACGACCTTCAGCTCGCGCAGCGCAACTCCGCCGCTGAACGGGTTCAGACTCACGTTGTCGACCCGCTTGCTGTAGAACGTGACGCTGTTGCTGACATACAGCGGGATGGTCGGCAGGTCCTCGGCCAGGATGTCCTCGGCCTCCTGGTAGAGGCTGATCGCCTCCTCGACGGACGCCGCCTTATCGGCCGCGTTCAGCTTGTCCTCGAACTCCTTGTTGTAGTAACCGAAGTTCGTGTTGCCCTTCGGATCGCCACTGGCATAGACCGGACGCAGGTAGTTCTCGTTCAGGTTGTAGTCGGCGAACCAGTTGTTGCGGAACGGACCCTGGAACTTCTGCGCCGAGCGCAGGTCGAAGAACTCCTCGCTGGGCACCAACTTGTAGTCGATACCGAGGTTGAGCTTGAGCTGGTCGCCGATCGCCTTGAAGATCGCCTCCTGCGTCTCGTCCACGCCGAGCCCGATCGGCATCTTCTTGCCCTTCGGCCAGCCGCCGGCCTTGGCGAGCAGGTCCTTGGCCTCCTGCGGGTCGTACCGGCAGAAGTCGCACACGCCTTCCCGACCACCCTGCACCGTGCTCGGCACCCAGCTCGTCGCCCTGGTGTACCGCCCCGGCACGGTCTGTTTGATGATCGTGTCGATGTCGATCGCCAACGCGATCGCCTTCCGGAGGTCCTTGTTGGCCCACGGCTCACCCTGGTAGAGCGGGAAGCCCAGGTAGGTCAGGCCCGTCGTCTCCCGGGTGACCATCCGCTCTTTCAGATCGGGGTCCGTCCGCGCCTTCTCCCACTGCTCCGGCGGCGGTTCGGAGAGGTCGATGTCCCCTGCCTGGAAGTCCGTCCAGGAGACCTCGTTCTCGCCGTACTCCCGCAGCTCGATGCGGTCGTAGTCGGGCGCCTCGTCGCCGGTGTAGCCCTTCCACCGCTCCAGAACCAGCTTCTGCCCGCGGTCCCAGGACACGAACCGGAACGGGCCGTTGCCGATGGGCTTGCTGGCGCACTTCTTCAGGTCTCCCGCACACTCCTTGGCCATCGGGAAGAAGCCGGTGTAGCCGAGGATCGTCGGGAAGCCCGCGAACGGGCCGTTGAGCGTGACCTCGAGGGTGGAGTCGTCGACCACCTTGACGCCCGACAGCTCCTTGGCCTCCGGCTCCTTGGTGACGGTTACGTTGCCCTCGTCGTCTTCCTCGTACTCGCCCTGCATCTCGGCATAGCCGGCGATCTTGTCGAAGAAGTAGTTGTTCGCCATAGCGTTGGGGCCGTACGCGGCGGCGTTCCACGCCCGCGCGTACGCTCCGGCGTCTACCGGCTCGCCGTTGTGGAACTTCCAGCCCTCTTTGATCTTGATCGTCCAGGTGGTGTTTTCCTCGGACTCGATGGACTCGGCCATGTAGTTGTCGGGATCGCCGGTCTTGATGTCGTACCGCACCAGGCCCGAGAAGATGACATCGTCGACCGTGAGGTTGTCAAAGACGTTCGAGTCCTGGGGAACGAACGTGTCGACGCTCTGGCTCATCCAACCGTGGAGGACCTTCGATTCAGACTCCCCCGTATCACTACAGCCTGACGCCACCAGCGCGACCGCTGCTGCGACGGCGAGAACGCGCGCCATACCCATCGTGGAATCTCCTCACATGCAACTGTCGTGACTACACACAGGCAAGGCACACGGTCCCGGCCGAGCGCCCTTGAACAACAGGCAAATGCACCATGACCGGGCAACAGAGGTAGCCCTAACCGGCCCGCGTTGAAAACTTGCGCTGGCCAAGCATAGACCGTCACGGAGTTTCATGGGTACGTCATCTGAGACCCACGGCCTGCTGCAGTCACAGCGCGATCCGACTGCCCGGACGCACCCCCGCCCACGCGAACCAGAAGGTGTCCACCGCCGGCTGCCGAATCAGCCGCCGCCCGGCGAGCGGCCCATGCTCCCCGTACCCCAGGACCGTCCACCAGGTCGCGGTCTGGAGGGAGCGGCGCGGCCGCCGCAGCTCGCCTCAGCGCGCGACGCGTACTCCAACCGAGTGGTGGGCTGGAAGAACTCCGACCGGCTCCAGTTCAGTGACCAGGCACCCCCGGGCATGCGCCTCGGTCACCGCCGCGACCAGGGCGGTACGCTCCGCGGCGTACCGTGACCCACGACCCTGCCGATCATCGCGGGATGACCGGCCGTACCCTCACGGTCGGCTGGGTCGGGCGCGGGCATACGCCCCGGGCGTGGTGCCCTTCCACTGCTTGAACGCGTACGTGAACGTCGACGCGGTCGAGTAGCCCAGCCGGTGCGCGACGTCCTCGACGGTCAGGCCGGCGGCGAGCGGTTCCTCGGCGAGCAGCCCGGCCGTCTCGGCGGCGAGCTCCCGGTACGAGGTGCCTTCCTCGGCGAGCCGGCGGCGCCGCGTACACACACTCAGGTGCAGCTCGGCGGCGACGTCCTCCTGCTCGGCCACCGCGCGGCGGCGCAGCAGCAGGTCCCGTACCTGGCCGGCGAGGCCGAGCCACTGCCGGCGGCGCTGCAGCATGTCGGCGCACTGCCGTTCGCAGATCGCGTCGGTGTGCGGGTTGGCCTGCGGCATCGGTACGTCCAGCAGCGCGGCGTCGAGAGAGTGACCGGATGAGGCCCGGTTCAGCGGGTGGTGAGATCGGCGAGGGACGACGCCCTCGGAAGGAGCCGCGATCGCGCTCGCCGCCTCCGGCCGGGTCGACCTGGACACCCTGGTCACCAGCCGGCACCCGTTGGCCGACGTGGAGGCGGCGCTCACCGCGGGAGCGCGGGACCCGAAGTCCGTGAAGCCGATCGTGCGGCCAGGTGAATGACGATGTCAGCCGCCATGGACCGCACGGCGCGCCTCGGTGTAGCGGGCCCGGATCGCCTCGCCGGCCACGGCGTCGACGCCGTCGATCACGGTGGCCGCGGAGGCCGGCCACTCCGGTGGCTCGGCGCTCTGCGCGAGCACCCAGGCGGCCTGCCGGGCGGCGCCGAGCGCGACGTACTCCCCCGGCGTGGGGGCCGTGACCGGGGCGCCGAAGACGGAGGGAGCGGCCGCGCGCACAGCATCCGAGCGGGCGCCGCCGCCGACCAGCAACACGCGGCGTACCCGTACGCCCAGAGTGCGGAGGGCGTCGAGACCGTCAGCCAGCCCGCAGAGCATGCCCTCGACGGCGGCCCGGGCCAGGTTCTCGGGGGTCATGTTGTCCCGGCGGAGACCGTGCAGCGACCCGGCTGCGTCCGGCAGGTTCGGGGTGCGCTCCCCGTCCAGGTACGGCAGCAGGACCAGCCCGCCGGCGCCGGGCTGCCCGGCGAGCGCGAGCC
>JBOGDG010000077.1:0-9965 GCA_050701655.1 Micromonosporaceae bacterium | reverse complement strand
GGCTCGCGGCTCGCGGCTCGCGGCCATGATCGCTGTTTGGGGAACGAACCGCAGCGTTTGGCGCGCGTTCCGTTCCCAAGACGGTGATCTTGAGGAGAGATCAGGGCGGCAGTGCGGGAGCGGTCACGCTCCGCATATGCTCGGCGGGTGATCTCGTCGGCCCCCAGCTCCCGTGAAAGCCATCTGGTCGAGATCGTCGACCCCAGCGGTACGCCGCTCGGCGAGACCACTGTGGCGCACGCGCACACCGCGCCCGGGGTGCTGCACCGGGCGTACTCCGTGGTGGTGATGGACCGCGACGGGCGGGCGATGTGGCAGCGGCGGGCGGCGGCGAAGACCCGATTCCCGCAGCGCTGGAGTAATACATGCTGCGGACACCCGGCACCGGGGCAGCCGGTCAAGGAGGCGGCGGCGGTACGGCTGGCCGAGGAGATGGGGCTGCGCGACGTACCGCTGACCGAGGTCGGCAGCTTCGTCTACCAGGCGCTGGATCCCGAGACCGGACGGATGGAGTACGAGTACGACCACGTCCTGGTGGGCCGGGTCGACCCGGACGCGCAGCCCGCTCCGGATCCGGCCGAGGCGGACGCCTGGCGCTGGATGGCGCCGCCCGACGTGGCCGCCGAGCTGGCCGAGGATCCCGACTCGTACACCCCATGGGTACGCGAAGTGGTGCGGCTCATCGCCCAGTGATTGCGCGGACTTGTCGGGCTATGTAGTGACATGGCGCCGCTGGCCGCGTACACATTGATTTAAGGGTTTGAATGGCTTCGCTAGTCTGGCCGCCGACCCAATAGGAATAGCCGCGTTCACCAGCATCCATCGGGGGGAGGCTCGCGTGACGCATCGCCGGATCACGGTCGTGATCGCGGTCTGCGTGCTGGCGCTCGGCGGGTGCGCCACCGCCAAGGGGGCGCCGGATCACCGGGCCACCTGGCGCGACACCGCCGCGACGCCATCCGCGAAGCCGAGCCGGTCCGCGAAGCCCTCGCCGTCCCCGTCCCGCGACCGCCGGAAGCCGAAGCGCAGGACCGGCCCGCACGGCTCGATGCGCACCACCGGCTCCGACGATGTCAGCCTCACCTTCGACGACGGCCCCAACCCGGTCTGGACACCGCGGGTGCTGAAGCTGCTGCGCAGCGCCAAGGTGAAAGCGACCTTCTGCCTGGTCGGTGTCGAGGCGCAGCGCCATCCCAAACTGGTGCAGGCGATCGTGCGCGACGGCCACACGCTGTGTAACCACTCGTGGGACCACGATCTGCGGCTCGGCTCCCGCAAGCCGCCCGCCATCAGGTCCAACCTGGCGCGTACCAACCGGGCGATCCACCGCGCCGTACCGGGCGCCCGGATCGCGTACTTCCGGCAGCCCGGCGGCCGCTGGACCGCCCGGTCGGTCAAGATCGCACGCAGCCTCGGCATGACGCCGCTGCACTGGTCCGTCGACCCACACGACTGGCGCAAGCCGCCCGCCACCGAGATCAGCCGCAACGTGATGCGCCACACCAAGAAGGGCGCCATCGTGCTGCTCCACGACGGCGGCGGCGACCGCTACACCACCTACGTCGCCGTGCGTACGGTCCTGCCCAAACTCAAGCGCCGTTTCCACCTGACCCCCCTTTAGCCGGTGGTACGCGGCGCGCCGCCGTTCCGCCCGTCCGGCGCGGCGCCGAGGCGCGGGCGTTTGTGGTGAGCGGCCGTCAGCGGCGGGCGGGCGCTCAGGGTGCGTCAGCGGCGGGCGAGGCGACGCAGTGGGGGCTCCTTCGCGGGTGGCTGGCGCCGTGGCGGCAACGCCTCCAGCAGCCGATTCGTGGCGGCGGCGACCTCCGCGACCGCCGCGTCGACGGCGGCCTGCGTGTTCGCCGAGACCGACGAGATCCCGGCCACTTTCCGCACGTACTGCAGCGCCGCAGCGCTGACCTCTTCCGGCGTCGCCGGCGGCTCCAGCCCCCGCAGCGCGGTGATGTTCCGACACATGCCCCGAGCGTACGGCGGCCCTGTGACAGCGCCGTCCCGCCGGCGCCCTGTGGCGGCCGTCGCTGGCGCAGCCCGATGGCCCGGGCCCGTTTGGCGTACGCCGGGCCGTCACGTATGCTTGCCTGGCCTCAAACGGGGCCGGATACCAGCGCGAGCCGACAGGCCCGCCTGTGTCATGATGGCGGGGCTGGTCCCCATCGTCTAGCGGCCTAGGACCCCGCCCTTTCAAGGCGGTAGCACGGGTTCGAATCCCGTTGGGGGCACGGAAACATAGCAAGGTCCTGTGGAGCAGTCTGGAGTGCTCACCGCCCTGTCAAGGCGGGGGTCGCGGGTTCAAATCCCGTCAGGACCGCACGTAAGTTGATCTCCGTATCAACGTGGTGCAGGTCAGCGGTGTTTGCCGAGTCGCTGTTAAACGACTCGCAGCGACTGCTCAGTCTCTGCCTGTCAGCTTCGCGACGCCTCGACTACGTTCAGGTCGTCGAGCCTGCTCTCCGGCTCCTTCAACCGGGCCAGCATCCTGGCGAGGCTGTTCCGCTCGGCGGGGGTGACTGGAGTGTTGAACCGCGCCAGACCGCCAATGAGCTGGTCGACGGCGAGGCGTAGCTCGCCGACCTCCAGCAGCTCCTCTAAGCCCTTGTGATACTTGGCGGGGATCCGGTCATACATGCCTCGGATCGTGGTCTCGACCAGGTCGTGGAACTGGGCGTAGTCCATCAGGCACCTCCTGCCCGTGGGTTCTGCTTGATCCCCGGCCCCGGAGCCGGCGCCGCAGTGGCGATGCTCCCATCGCCCCGCACGTAGACCCGCACAGTCACGCCTTCGCGGGCACCGGCGACTCGCCACGTGCCGTCGAAGAGCTCGGTTGCCATATCGGGGTCGTCAGCCACGCTTCTCACCTCGTGTGCGATCCGCTCCTCGTCCCAGTGTGCCGGAAACTCCGTCTTACCGGGACGGCCAGTGCCCTGCAGGTGACCGCCGCTGTCCTCGTCGTCTTCGTCGCCGTACATGATGTGCCGCAGATCCGACCACGACAGGGACCGCCTCTCGGGGTAGCCGGGCCACCGCAGGTTCGGTGGTTGCGCGATCGGCCCAGGCGGACTCAGGCCACCTGCCGAGCCCGCTCTTCAAGTCCCAGCCGCGACCTGCTGCGCCGTCCTGATCGCGGCGTCTCCACCGGTCTTCGCGGCAGCGATCTGCTGCTGCATCGCCTCAATCTGCTGCCTGACCTGCTGCAACCCGGCCGCGCTCGACTGCGACCCGACCTGCATGGCGAGCTGGTAGCCGTTGTCGGCGGCGGCCATGGCCTGACCGCACTGCGCGATCGCGGCGTCGAGCTGCTGCTGCGCGGCCTGGACCCCGGCGATGACCTCTTCGATGGCGGACAACCTGCGCTCCTTTCCGATCGTCAGGTAGGGGACTCTGCCAGAGAGCCTGGCTCGGCGGTGAGCCGCTGGAACTCGGCGGCGATCCGCCAAGGCGGGCAGGGGTGCATGGTGTCGGTGTGCAGCCACGTGAGCGAACAGGACGAGCATCGGCCGTCTGGCGTGGCGACGTGCCGGGCCATGATCGCGTCGGCGTTGGCGCGCAACACCGCGACAATCTCCGGGGGTAACGGTGGCGGCCCATGTGCTGGAGCAGCCGGTGGCCGCGGTGACGGCTTGCGATCCGGCCTCATCACGGCAGCGCCCCCAGTACGTACCAGGTGACCATCGCGACGAGCCCGACGGCGCACATGATGATCCCGGCGCCGATCAGCCAGTCGGCCAGCTCACCCTCCGGTTTCGCCCGCACCGGGGGCAGCTGAGCGTCTCCCCGCACGTCCGGCACCAGCGCAGGCTCCGGCGGAACGTCGTCAGCCCACACAAGAACCCGACCACTATTCCGGCCAGCAACACCGGAACCGTCGACCTCACGTACGGAGTTGGCCGTTTACGTCGAACTGGTTTCCACGTTCGAGGATCGGGACCGCGCGCCGGTAGCGGGTGCATGGCCAGCCTTCGTCGCAGTCCGGGGCGAGGCACTGCGGACTGACCAGCGACGGGATGTGCAACGCGTAGTCGTCCAGAGCTTGCCTGATCTCCTCGTCGGTCGGGGGCGCGTGCCGTGGTGCTGGTCTCCTCGGGAACGCCTCTGTCACGCGTAACGCCTCCACGCCTCTCCCCAGTGGATGTGTGTTGAGTGCCAGCCCGGCGTCGGGGGCCAGAGCCGAGTACCCGACGCCGGGGCAGGAGTAGCGTCGCGCTCACGGCGCGTGCTCGGTACTGTTGGCTGGCTCCCGCCAACGCGCAGCCAACACCCCGCTATGACAGGTACGCAGATCCGCGCCGCTCGCCTCGCCGCCGGCCTCAGCCTCCGCGAGGTGGCCCGTCGCGCCCACATCGACGCCGGGTACTTGTCGCAGATCGAGAACGGCAAGCGGGCGCCGTCCACCGAGGTGCTCGCCACGCTCGGGGACGTACTCGGTGTCGAGCTTGCCGAGCCGGAGCCGCTGCGGGCCGCGCTGCAGTTGCTCACGTCCGACGCCCCGGCAGCCGTCGTCGCTGACGAGGGCGCTGTGCACCGGCTGCGTCTGCTGGACGATCAGGTGGGCGGTGTCGACTCGTACCCCGTTGTGGCGAGTGCGCTCACCAAGGTGACGGACCCGGCGACGTACGCGGAGATGGCGCAGCTTGCCGGCTGGGTCGCCCTGGACGCGGGTCGGCCGGAGGTGGCACGCCGCCACTACCTCACCGGGGTCCGGGCCGCCACCGAGTCAGGGAACCGGGTGGCGGGGGTGAACTGCCTGTCGTCGCTGGCGTACATGCTGGCCGGCTCTGGTGACGGCGTACTGGTAGCCGAGGCCGCCACGCGCGTACGGGACGTCCCGTCCACGATGGCCTGTCTGGCCGCGGAGCGGCTCGCCTGGACGCGGGCGCGTGCCGGTGACGCGGACGGATGCTTCCGTGCGCTCGATGCGGCGGATGCCGCCTGGGACGGCCGTGCGCCCGGCGCGGAGCCGGACGCGACGTACTGGCTGTCGATGCCCGAGATCGAGATCATGCGTGGCCGCTGCTACGTCGAGCTGCGCCGGCCGCTGCGCGCGGTGCCGCTGCTGGAGCGGGTGACGGCTGCGTACTCCTGGTCGGCCCGGGAGTCCGCGCTCTACCTGACGTACCTCGCCGAGGCGTACGAGCAGGCGAACGAGCCGGACGCCGCTGCCGACGCACTACAGCGGGCGCGCGAGCTGGGCGACCAGGTGCAGTCCGTACGGATCGCGGCACGGCTCGGCGCCTGACCAGCGGAAACGGCCTCACATAGGCGAGCCGGCCGCTCGAACAAATCGGTTGCGGTTGCGCCTGGCCGGCTGGTTCTCTGCGTAAAGACAGGTGACCGACGTACGGAGTGTGAAATGCGAGCGACCATGTCCGCCCCGCAGATGATCATCACTTATCTGAAGGACATGACGCTTCGTGAGTACGTTGAACTTGGGGATCCTGGCGCACGTAGACGCCGGTAAGACCAGCCTGACCGAGCGGCTCCTGCACGCCGCCGGCGTCATCGACGAGATCGGCAGCGTCGACGACGGCAACACCCAGACCGACTCCTTGGCGCTGGAGCGGCAGCGCGGCATCACCATCAAGTCGGCGGTGGTGTCGTTCGTCGTCAACGGCGTGACCGTCAACCTGATCGACACTCCCGGCCACCCGGACTTCATCGCCGAGGTGGAGCGGGTGTTGAGCGTGCTCGACGGGGCCGTACTGGTCGTGTCGGCGGTGGAGGGCGTACAGGCGCAGACGCGGGTGTTGATGCGTACGCTGCGGCGGCTCCGCATCCCGACCGTGATCTTCGTGAACAAGATCGACCGCGGCGGCGCGCAGTACGACACGCTTCTGCGGACAATCGCGGAGAAGCTCGTCCCGGGGATCATCCCGATGGGCACGGTCAGCGGGCTGGGCACCCACGGCGCCCACTTCACCCCCCACACCAGCCCCAACGGCGCCCACGACACAGACCCCGATTTCGGCTCCCGGCTCGTCGAGCGGCTCGCCGAACACGACGACGCGCTGCTCGCCCAGTACGTGGACAACGCTGCAGTCCCGTACCACAGGCTAAGGAAGCAGTTGGCACAGCAGACCGGGAGCGCGCTGGTGTACCCGGTGTTCTCCGGGTCGGCGATCACCGGTGCCGGCGTCGACGCGCTGATCGGCGGCATCACGGAGCTGCTGCCCACCTCGGGCGGCGATCCCGACGGCCTGGTCTCGGGCGCGGTGTTCAAGATCGAGCGTGGCCCGGCCGGGGAGAAGATCGCGTACACCCGGATGTTCTCAGGCACCGTGAGCGTCCGGGACCGGGTGCGCTTCGGCGACGGCGAGGGCAAGGTCACCGCGGTCAGGGTCTTCGCGCACGGCTCGGACGCGCCACAGAGGTCGGTGGCGGCGGGGCAGATCGGCAAGCTCTGGGGGTTGGGCGACGTGCAGGTCGGTGACTCGATCGGCCTGCCGACGGAGAGCAGCCGGCACTTCGCGCCGCCGACGCTGGAGACGGTGATCGCCGCCGGCCGACCCGAGGACAAGGGCGCGCTGGCCGTCGCGCTCGCCCAGCTCACCGAGCAAGACCCGCTGATCAACCTGCGGCAGGACGATCTGCGGCAGGAAACCTATCTTTCGCTGTACGGCGAGGTGCAGAAAGAGGTAATCGAGGCGACGCTGGCGAACGACTTCGGCATCGGCGTCACGTTCCGCGAGACCATGACGATCTGCATCGAACGCCCCGTCGGCAGCGGCGCCGCCGCCGAGTTCATCTCCAAGGAGCCGAATCCGTTCCTCGCCACCGTCGGGCTGCGCGTCGACCCGGCCCCGGTCGGCGCGGGCGTGCGGTTCCGGTTGGAGGTCGAGCTGGGGTCGATGCCGTACTCGTTCATCCGGGCCGTCGAGGAGACCGTGGCCGAGACGCTGCGGCAGGGGATCCACGGCTGGGAGGTCACCGACTGCACGGTCACCATGACCCACTCCGGCTACTACGCGCGGCAGAGCCACGCTCACGGCACGTTCGATAAGAGCATGTCCAGCACCGCGGGCGACTTCCGGAATCTCACGCCCCTGGTCCTGATGAGCGCACTACAAAAATCCGGGACCAGGGTGTACGAGCCGCTGCATCACTTCCACCTGGAGCTCCCCAGCGACTCCCTCGGTACGGTGCTGCCCGTACTGGCGCGGCTGCGGGCGGTGCCCGGGACGCCAGCGTCGCGCGGGCGCGCGTACACCCTGGAAGGTGAAATCCCCGCCGCTGGGGTGCACGGGCTGCGGCAACGGCTGCCCGGGCTGACCCGCGGCGAGGGCGTGCTGGAGACCGCGTTCGACGGGCACCGGCCGGTCCAGGGTACGGTGCCGAGCCGGCCGCGTACCGACCACAATCCGCTGCGCCGGGACGAGTACCTGCTGCACGTCGTACGCCGGGTCTAGCTTGTCGCCGTATCCCGTGTGCCGGTACGCCCGAGCTGTGGGTACCATGGTCGGGCACGTCACCAGGGCAGGTAGCTCAGTTGGTACGAGCGCTCGCCTGAAAAGCGAGAGGTCGGCGGTTCGACCCCGCCCCTGCCCACCTGGTCCACCGGCACCCGCGGTCTGCGAGACTCGGCGGGTGAAGCAGCCGAGCAGCCCCGTACCCTCGGAAAGACCGACACCACCGCTGACCGGCGGTGAGCGGGAGACGTTGCGCGGGTTTCTGGAGTTTCAGCGGGCCACGCTGGCGATGAAGTGCGAAGGGCTCTCCGACGAGCAGCTGCGCCAGCGCTCGATGCCGCCGTCGACGTTGACCCTCCTCGGGCTGGTACGCCACCTGGCGGAGGTGGAGCGGACCTGGTTCCGCCGGGTGATCAACGCCGAGCAGATCCCGCTGGTGTGGTCCGACGAGGGCGACTACCAGGTGGCGTACGACGCGACCGTGGCCAACCGCTCGGAGGCGTTCGCGGCCTGGCAGGACGAGGTGGAGCACTCCCGGCGGATCGAGCGCGACGCCGACTCGCTCGACGTGACCGGACACCAGCCCCGCTGGGGCACAGACGTCTCGCTGCGGCTCGTGATGCACCACGTCACCCTCGAGTACGCCCGCCACAACGGTCACGCCGACTTCCTGCGCGAGGGGATCGACGGGGTGGTCGGCGCCTGAGCTGTCGAAATCGGCGCCCGCGAAACGTCATACCCGGAGACGACCATGGAGGTGTGATGTTCACCGAGGCGTTCCCGATCCTGACCACACCCGACCTGACCCGCGCGCTGGCGTTCTACCGGGACGTGCTCGGCGCGACGGTCAGCTACCAGTTTCCGCCCGAGGCCGAGCCCAGCTACGTCGGGCTAAAGCTCGGCTCCTCCGACCTGGGCATCGGCCTCGAGCCCGAGACGGTCACCGGCGCTGACGGGCAACGGATCTCGCTCTGGCTGTACGCCGAGGACTGCGACACGGCGGTCGCGCGGGCGCGTACCGGCGGGGCGACGCTGGTCGAGGAGCCCACCGACCAGCCGTGGGGCGAACGGGTCGCCCGGCTCCTCGACCCAGACGGCAACTTGCTCGTCATCGGCAGCCGCCGGTAGCGCGCCGCTTCGGCCCGCCGGCCGGGCCGGTCCACGCCGGGGGATAACGTCGGTGGGCCGGGGTAGAACTGGAGGCATGACCTCGACTACCGACGACCGCGCCGTGACGTTGCCCGGCGGGATCCGGATGCCGTTGATCGGGCTCGGCGCCTGGAAGCTGACCGGCGAGCCCGGATACCAGGCGATCCGGCTGGCGCTCGAGCTCGGCTACCGCCACCTGGACACCGCCACCATGTACGGCAACGAAGCCGAGGTGGGCCGCGCGATCCGCGACAGCGGCGTACCCCGGGAAGACATCTTCGTCACCACCAAGCTGCCGCCACGCCGGGCCGGCGCGGAACGCGACACGATCACCGCCAGCCTGCGCGCGCTCGGCACCGACTACGTCGACCTCTGGCTGATCCACTGGCCCCCCGGCGGCGCCGCGCCCGAGGTGTGGCGGGAGTTCATCGCCGCCCGCGACGCCGGCCTCACCCGCACCATCGGCGTCAGCAACTACCGCACCGGCCAGCTCGACGAGCTGACCAAGGAGACCGGCGAGACCCCGGCAGTCAACCAGATCGAGTGGAGCCCTTCGCTGTACGACGCGCAGCGGCTCGCCGAGCACCGCGAGCGCGGCATCGTGCTGGAGGGCTACAGCCCGTTCAAGAGCACCAACCTGCGGCACCCTGCGCTCACCAAGATCGCCGACGCCCACGGCGTGAGGCCGGCGCAGATCATCGTGCGGTGGCACCTCCAACGCGACACCGTCGTGATCCCGAAGTCCTCACGTCCCGAGCGTTTGAAGAGCAATTTCGACGTGTACGGCTTCGCCCTGACCTCCGACGAAATGTCCCAGCTAGACCAGCTCCCCTGATTGGGATCGCGGGCGCACGGCGTCGTCGGTGGCGGCGGCTACGAGCGCGTTCAGGCTGCTGACCAGCAGTTTCACCAGCGCGTCACGCGGCACCGGCCGCTCGGCGGTCCAGCTCAGCGCGGCGTCCTCGGCGAAGCAGAACCAGCCCCGTACGGCGAGCACCACCAGCGGCGACGGCGCGTCCAGCCCGAGCGCACCCAGCGCCCGCCCGGTGAACACATCGCGGGTCTCCTCGTAGATCTCCCGTACGTAGTCCGCGCCGCCGGCGGTGCCCCGGAACAGGGCCACGTACGGGTCCCGCCGCCGCTCCAGGAAGCCCACGTAGCCGTTGAGCATCTGCTCCAACTGCCGGTACGCCGGCGCGTCCGGGTCGGGCGCGCACTCACGCAGCATGCGGCGGGCGGCAGCGCGTACCACCGCCACGTAGAAGGCTCGCTTGTTCGGGAAATAGTGGAACAGCAGCCCCCGCGAGATCCCCGCGGCGGCGGCGACCTGATCCACGGACAGCTCGTGGATCGGCCGTTCGGTGAGCATCCACAGCCCGATCCCGACCAACTGCCGCC
>JBOGDG010000076.1:0-9987 GCA_050701655.1 Micromonosporaceae bacterium | reverse complement strand
GGCCAGCCCTGCTGACCGGCGGTGGAGGCGAGCCCGGGGTGCGGGTTCAGCGCGTGCGGCCGCCCGACGGAGGAGAGGAACGGTACGTCCTCCGCGCCGTTGGCGTACCCGTGGCTGGACGACAGGTCGATGTTGTGGGCGCGGGCGAATCCGCGTACCGCCCGGGCTTTCGGCTCGCCCCACAGCATCGGGCCGGCCAGCCGGCCGGTGAGTACGCCGTCCTCGATCTCCAGCTCGGTGCACAGGATGTGGCTGATGCCGAGATCCCGCGCCACCGGCGCGATCTGGTAGCGGGTCGCCGAGGACGCGACCGCGACGGTGTGGCCCATCCGCAGGTGCGCCCGCACCAGGTCGCGGGCCTGCGGCCGGATGGTGCCGGCGATGGACTGTACGAACAGCCGCTCCCCCAGCTCGACCAGGGTGTCCTCGGGTCGGCCCCGCAGCCCGGCCACGCTGACGTCGCCGAGCCGGGTCGGGTCGCCGCCGAGCACGTTGCCGTCCAGCACCGCGACCAGGGTCCGGGTGAACTCGGCCGGGCCGATCTGGCCGCGGCGTACCCGGTCGGCGTAGAACGCGCCGGCGGTGTAGCCGGCGACCAGGGTGCCGTCGAGGTCGAAGAACGCGCCGATCTTCGGCCCGCCCGGGCCCTGCCCGATCCCGGCCACCACCGCTTCCGTGGTGGTCGCGGCGTCTTCGCTGGTGGTCACGGCGTCGCGCCCCCGGGCCGGCCCAGCTCCCCGCCGGGCCTGGTCAGCTCGCCGCCGGGGCGGGCCAGCTCGGCGATCACGTTCATCGCGCGGCAGGTGGCCCGGATCTCGTCCAGGAACTCCTGCCGGCGTTTGTCCAGGTGGGGCGCGGTGGAGTCGAGCAGGTCGCGGTGTCCAGCCAGCCGGAGCGCGGTCTTGAACAGCTCCAGCGACACCGACTCGGCGCTGGCGATCCGGCGCTGCAGCTCCCACTGCTTGCCCACCCGCAGGCACTCGGCGAGCAGCGCCGGCTCGTCGTACTCGTCCTGCCAGGCGACCAGCCGGTCGGCGACCACGTGGTACGCGTCCAGGAACGGCCGCAGCACCAGGTGGGCGAGGTACGGGTCGGCCTTGTCCAGCCAGGTACGCGCGTCCCCGGCGGTGAACTGCTCGGCCTTGCGCCGCCCGTCGGGGTCGATCAGCGCCAGCTCGGCGAGCATCGACTCGGAGAACTCCCCCCGCCCGGCGAAGAAGAACTCGAACTTGAACAGCTCCCGCAGCCGCAGCGCCTCCTGCCACACCAGCTCGCGTACGTTGCCCGCTTCGGCGGACTCGGTGGCGGCGACCAGCGCCAGCTCGCCGATCGCCCGGTCGACCAGGATGTGGATCGCGGTGTTGCGGTAGAAGGCGGCGATCAGATGCCGCTCCCCGACGATCGCCCAGACCGTCTCCGTACCGCCGTCGTAGCAGCTCAGCACGCCGGAGGCGACCATCTCCTGCAGCGCCCGGCGGATGGTGGCGCGGTTGGTCAGGTCGGCGGCGCCCGCCACCGGCCAGCCGCGCGCGGTGATGTAGTCGGCGAGCGGCCGTACGGTGGCCAGCACCTGATCGAGAGTGAGCGCCCGGTCGGCGCCGAGCAGCGCCAGGCTGACCACGGCGGTGGCGGTGACCGGGGTGATCCGGTTGATCCGATGGCAGAGGTCGAGCGCGATCCGCTCCACCGCCTGCGGCGCGGCGTCGGGGTCGGCGCGCAGCTCGGCCAGCCGTTCCCGCAGCGGCACCGGCTCGCCCACGTCCAGGTACGCGCGGCCCAGCCGGGTGCGCTGCTCACGGGCGAACTTCACCAGCCACCGCATCCCCTCCTGGCGCTTGCTGCCGCCCTTCGCCTCGGTGGTCATCATCGCGACCTCGTGCAGCTGGTCGTACACCACGGAGACGGGGACGACGAGCACCTCGGGGCCTTCGACGGCTTCGACGGCGTCGATCACGTACCGCAGGATCCCGTACACCGGAGGGCGTAGTTTCCCGGTACGGGTGCGGCCACCCTCGATGGACCAGGCCAGATTGGCACGGCGCCGCAGCAGCTGGCCGATGTACGCGCGCAGCGACCACCGGTACACCGGGCGCCCCTTGGTGTCGCGCCGGATGAAGATCACTCCGGTACGGCTGGCCACGCTCCCCACCGGGAAGAAGTTCAAGTTGGCGCCGCCGAAGGTGTACAGCGGCGAGAGCCCGCGCGAGTGCAGCACCTCGGGCAGCACCGCACCGTCCAGGTAGGACCGGTGCGAGAACAGGAACAGCAGCGCGTGCTTGCGGTCCAGCTTGCGCAGCCGGGCGACCGCCTCGTCGTCGACGAACACGTCGTACGCCCGCAGCAGCCACTGCTCGAACCGGCGCCAGGTGTCGGTGGCGGTCCTGCCGTGGCTGGCCGCCATCTCACGCAGCGCGGCCGCCGCCTCGGCCCGTACCTCCGCCGGGTCGGCGCCATCCCGCTGCGCCAGCTCGTCGAGCCCGGTGGTGAACCACTCGGCGGTGAGCAGCTGCGTCACCTCGAGGGTGTCGGAGCCCAGCGGCGCGTACGGCTCGTCGACCACGCCGGTGCGCTGCAGCAGCCGCCGGGCGCCGACCCGGTCCAGTGCCGCGACCAACGCCGGATGGTTGCGGAGCGCCCCCGGGTCCATCGACCACCTCCTCGTCGGAATGTGGCCTGCACCACACCAACCCGAGTCTCAGGCGGGACCCGGCACCGGGTCAAGCCTGCCGCTCGTACGAGATCATCAGCACACGCATGCGACGCCGTGATCTCGGGTACGGGCACTGCTGGAGCGCGCCGTCGGCCGGTAACAGGTACGGCCGTGCGGCCCGGGCGAGGTGGCCGGCAGCTCGGCGTGCCGGGAGCGGATCGCCCGTCGTATCCGAGTACGACGCCGCAGCGATCCCCTGGCAGCCACGCCTCCCGAGCACCGGCCACCCCCCTCCACCACGCCTGCGCGCGGCCAGCGCGGGTGATCTGATGACGTAGCGTGTCGACCGACCGAAATCAGCGCCGGCCACTGGATCATTGAGGCCTCATGCCCAGACGACACGCCTTACGCCATCCCGCGCGCGTGGTGCCGCTCGCCTTCCTGGCGACGATCGTGATCGGCACCGTGCTGCTGATGCTGCCGATCTCGCGCAGCGGCCCCGGTGCGGCGCCGCTGGTCACCGCGCTGTTCACCTCGACCTCCGCGGTGTGCGTCACCGGGCTGATCGTGGTGGACACCCCTACGTACTGGTCCGGGTTCGGCCAGGGCGTGATCCTGGCGCTGTTCCAGGTCGGCGGGTTCGGGATCATGGCGCTGGCGACCCTGCTGGGGGTGCTGGTGGCCCGCCGGCTCGGCCTGTACACCCGGCTGCTTGCGCAGGCCGAGACGAAGACCCTCGCGCTCGGTGAGGTACGCGGCGTACTGGGCCGGATCGGCTTCACCTTCTTCATCGTCGAGGCCAGCGTCGCGCTGATCCTCTCGCTGCGGTTCTCCCTCGGGTACGGCATGAGCCCTGGCAAGGCGACCTGGCACGGGGTCTTCCACGCGGTGAGCGCGTTCAACAACGCCGGCTTCTCGGTCAACACCGACAGCCTGATGCGGTACGCCGCCGACCCGTGGGTGAACCTGCCGGTCATCGTCGCGGTGATCATCGGCGGCCTCGGCTTCCCGGTGCTCTTCGAGCTGCGCAGGGAGCTGCGCAAGCCCGGCCGGTGGAGCATGCACACCAAGATCGTGCTGCTCGCCACCGCGCTGCTGCTGCCGCTGGGCGCCATCGCGGTGCTGGTGCTGGAGTGGAACAACCCCGGCACGCTGGGGCCGCGCGGCGTACTCGAGAAGGTGCTGGCGGCGCTGTTCCAGAGCGTGACGTCGCGTACCGCCGGCTTCAACACCATCGACACCGGGGCGCTGGAGCCGGCCACGCTGCTGGTCACCGACATGCTGATGTTCATCGGGGGCGGCAGCGCGAGCACCGCCGGCGGCATCAAGGTGACCACGTTCCTGCTGCTGGCGTTCGTGATCTGGGCCGAGGTGCGCGGCGAGCCCGACGTACACATCTTCAACCGCCGGCTGATGACCGGAGTGCAGCGGCAGGCGCTGACCATCGCGCTGCTCGGCGTGGCGTTCGTCGCCGCCGGCACCCTCAGCCTGCAGCTGCTCACCGACCACACGATGGACAAGCTGCTGTTCGAGGCGATCTCCGCCTTCGCCACGGTGGGGCTCTCCACCGGGATCACCGGCACCCTCGGCACCGGCGCGCAGCTGGTGCTGGTCATCCTGATGTACGTCGGCCGGGTCGGTTCCGTCACCGTCGGCGCGGCGCTCGCGCTGCGGTCCCGGCGCCGGCTGTACCGGCTTCCCGAAGACCGCCCGATCGTCGGCTAGGCAGGGCCGCCGAGACGCGTCTGGCGGGGGTGCCGGGACGGCCTCCGGCCGGGTGCCGCGAAACGTATGCTGGCCGCCGTGACCAGCGTGCTGAAACGCCTGCTGCTGGGTCGGCCGTTCCGGTCCGACCGGATGCAGCACACGCTGCTGCCCAAGCGGATCGCGCTGCCGGTGTTCGCCTCCGACCCGATGTCGAGCGTGGCGTACGCCCCGGAGCAGGTGTTCCTCACCCTGAGCATCGCCGGGATGGGGGCGTACGCGTTCGGCACCGGCGTCGGGCTCGTGGTCGCGGTGCTGATGATCGTGGTGGTCGCCTCGTACCGGCAGAACGTCCGGGCGTACCAGTCCGGCGGCGGGGACTACGAGGTGGCCACCGTCAACCACGGCGAGAAGTTCGGGCTGGTGGTGGCCAGTGCGCTGCTGGTCGACTATCTCTTCCTGGTGTCGGTGTCGATCTCCGCGGCGGCGTCCAACATCGGATCCGTGGTGCCGTTCGTACACGAGCACAAGGTGCTTTTCTCCGTGCTCGCGGTGGCGGCGCTGACGGCGATGAACCTGCGCGGCGTCAGGCACGCGGGGCGGGCGTTCGCGATCCCGACGTACGCGTTCGTGATCGGCATCATCGCCATGATCGGGTACGGCCTGTTCCAGCTCGGCCAGGGTGGGCAGCTGCGCGCCCCCAGCGCGGGGTTCGAGCTGCGGGCCGAGGAGGACCACCTGGTCGGCATCGGGCTGGCGCTGCTGGTGCTGCGGGCCTTCGCCTCCGGCGCGGTGACGCTGACCGGGGTGGAGGCGATCTCCAACGGGGTGCCGGCGTTCCGGCCGCCGAAGGGACGCAACGCCGCCACCACGCTGCTGCTGATGGGGTCGATCGCGATCACGATGTTCCTGGGGCTGACCGTGCTCGCGGTGCAGTCCGGAGCCAAGATCGCCGAGGATCCGTTACGGCAGCTGATCGGGGCACCCGAGGGGTACGTACAGCAGACGCTGGTGGCGCAGATCGCCGAGACCGTGTTCGCCGACTTCCGCCCGGCGTTCTGGTACGTGGTGGTGGTGACCGGGCTGATCCTGGTGCTGGCGGCGAACACCGCGTTCAACGGGTTCCCGGTGCTGGGCTCGCGGCTGGCGCAGGACCGGCTCCTGCCCCGGCAGCTGCACACCCGGGGCGACCGGCTGGCGTTCTCCAACGGCATCCTGCTGCTGGCGGCCCTCGCCACCGTGCTGGTGGTGGTGTTCAGCGCGAGCGAGGCCCGGCTGATCCAGCTCTATCTGGTCGGGGTGTTCGTGTCGTTCGTGCTCTCGCAGAGCGGCATGCTGCGGCACTGGAGCCGGCTGCTGCGTACCGAGCGGGACCGCGCCACCCGGCGCCGGATGCGGCGGTCGCAGGTGATCAACGGTACGGGGATGGTGCTCACCGCCGTGGTACTGGTGATCGTGGTGGTCACCAAGTTCACCCAGGGCGCGTGGATCGCGATCGCCGCGATGGGGGTGTTCTACGTCGCGATGCTCGCCATCCGCCGCCACTACGACCACGTGGCCAGCGAGCTCGTACCGCCGGAGGCCCAGCCGATCCTGCCCGCCCGCAACCACGCCGTGGTGCTGGTGAGCAAGCTGCACCTGGCGGCGCTGCGCGCAATCGCCGCGGCCCGGGCGACCCGTCCGGACACGCTGACCGCGGTGACCGTCAACGTCGACGAGGACGACACCAGGGCACTGCAGCGGGAGTGGGAGCGCCGCGGCATCCCGGTGCCACTGGCGGTGCTGGAATCCCCGTACCGGGAGATCACCCGGCCGATCACCGACTACGTCAAGCGGCTGCGCCGCAAGAGCCCGCGCGACATGGTCACCGTGTTCATCCCGCAGTACGTGGTGGGACGGTGGTGGGAGCATCTGCTGCACAACCAGAGCGCGCTGCGGATCCGTACCAGGCTGATGTACGAGCCGGGCGTGATGGTCACCAGCGTGCCGTACCAGCTGAAGTCCAGTGAGCTGAAAGACCTCGCCGAGCTGGACCGGCGGCTGGCCAGCGGGATCTCACGGTTCGGCGCCGACGAGGAGGAAGCCGCCAGTACGGCGTGGGCCTCCGACCTGGAACGCACCCCGTCCCACTGGTGAGACCGGCTCGAGCCGGCAGCGACGATTGGAGACGAGATGCCCGACGACGATGTGAACCGGCCGATCTTCGCGCGGTTCTTCGCGCGGGTGAGCCCCGCGATGGACCAGGGTGGGATGGCCGAGCACCGTAGCCGGCTGGTCGCCGGGCTCACGGGCCGGGTGATCGAGGTCGGCGCCGGCAACGGCCTCAACTTCGACCACTACCCCACCACCGTCACCGAGGTGGTCGCCGTCGAACCCGAGCCCCACCTGCGCCGGCTCGCCGAGCAGCGCGCCGGCGACGCACCGGTGCCGATCCGGGTGATTCCCGGCACGGCACAGCGACTGCCGGCCGCTGACGGGGAGTTCGATGCCGCGGTCTGTTCCATGGTGCTGTGTACGGTGCCCGACCAGCCCCGCGCGCTCGCCGAGGTGTACCGGGCGCTCCGGCCGGGTGGCGAGCTGCGGTTCCTGGAACACGTACGGGCGGAGCGGGCAGGCCTGGCCCGGACCCAGCGGGTGCTGGACGCCACCGTGTGGCCGCTGCTGATGGGCGGCTGCCACCTGCACCGCGACACCGCGGCGGCGATCGAGACCGCCGGCTTCGCCGTCGCCCACCTGGACCGGATGAGCTTCCCCGAGACCCGACTCCCCCTACCCGCCTCCCCCCACATCATCGGCACCGCGACCCACCCCGGCGCCTGAGTGGTCTGCCTGAGGGGGCGTCTGCCACGGGCGGAGTTGACCGTTCACGTCGATCTGGCCGGCACGGTCCAGCAGCGGTACGGCATGGCGGTAACGGCGGCACGGCCACTCCTCGTCGCAGTCGGGAGCGAGGCAGTGCCGGGTGAACAGCGACGGAATATGCAGGGCGAAGTCGTCGCGTGCCTGCCTGAGCTCCTCGTCGGTCGGCAGGGTGTGGCGTGGCGCTGGCTTGCACGGTCACGAGCTTGAGCGGGTCGGGCATCGTCTCCTGGCCTTCCGTCCGGTCCTGGTGTGGAGCGGCCGGGAGCGCGGGACCTTCCCTACCCCCCACCGGGGGCGCCCGCACCCCCAGCCGTTGCAAAGGACCGTAGACACGGCGAGACAGGAAACGATCACAGCTTGTTATATCGGGTCGATGCCCAGCTTCCGCGCGAGCGTTGCCAGCTCCTCGGCGACGGCGCGGCGCTTCGCCCTTGCGATCAGGGTGGTAACCAAGTTCGTCGCCACCATCGAGAACCGGAAGTGCTGCGGTGCGGCCCGCTCAGCCTTCCCGAGCGCGTGCATCGCCTCCCGGTCTTTGCCGCCGGCTGCGAGCGCCCGCGCCATGTCGATCCAGTAGTACGTGTGCCGGTTCGGCACCGGCAGTGCGTCGAGGTCGATGCGCTTGGCGACCTTGACCGCAGCTCCGGCGTCGCCAAGCTCGGCCGCGACCGCGACCCGCCACACCTCGATCTGCGTCGGCCCGAACCAGTTGCCGTTGAACCCGGCCGACAGCCGGCTGTACGGCTCCGGCTCACCCAGTGAACGCGCGACTTCGGCGGCCTCGTCCAGGTGGGCCGCCGCGTCGTCAGCCCGCAGTGCGATCGCGGCCGTGAACCCGGCGAGAATATGCGTGCAGCCGTACACCTCCAGGCCACCGCCGATCGTGCCCTCCAGATCGGACGCCATCGCGGCCATGACCCGCGCGCCGAGGTCGGCGTTCTGGGTCGGGAACGCCTGCACCAGGCTGTATTGCGCCTGCCCGATCCATGCTGGGTCGCCGTGGCCCTGCGCAATCCGGACGCCAAGCTCTGCCGCCTCACGCGCCAGGTCCGGATAACCCATCGTCTTGAGCGCGTACCGTGCGGCGAACAGCGTCTCCACCATCTCGGGAGCGAGCGCACCGCCGTGCCCGCCGAGATCCAGCAGCAACGGGGACAGCATCGGTGCCAGCGACGCGTAATCCGCGCCGTTGCGCAGCTCAGTGGCTCTCCTGACCAGATCGCGCACCGCGTCGGGGTCGCGGGTCGGGGCACGGCGTTCCCCGACGGACAGCTCGACCAGCGCTGACCGGATCGCCGGTACATGCGCCACGGCACGGTCTCGCATCGGGTCGGCGGTCTCCGTCGCCCGACCGAGCAACTGCGACACGGAGATGTTCAACGCTGATGCGACGGCGGCCTGCGTGCTCTTGCGATCGAGCGGACGCTGCCCCGACTCGATCTGCGATATGTACGCCTGTGACACCCCGGCCAACTCGGCGAGGGTCTTCTGGCTCATGCCGCCTCGGCGGCGTCGCCACGACCGGATGCGATCGCCAACAGTGGTGGTCTGCATCGACGCTCCCAGGTAGAGGACCGGGGCGGCGGCTCGCCAGCTCTACTCCGCGTGCACGCCTTGAGCTACAACGCTACGTCCGCCACAGCGATGGGGGCAGTCCCCGACACCGCTGCTTCCCAAGACGGCAGCAGGTGCCGGCGTACCCCTAGACTCGGCTGGGTGTTCTCGTCTCCCTGGCCGGTACGGCTTCACCGTTTCCCGTACGTCTTCGTTGTTGCGCTGTTCGCCGGGCTGCTGCTCGCCGGGTGCAGTAGTGGCAGCGGCACCACTACCAGCTGCAACCTCGACTCATGCACGATCACCTTCGATCGCGGCGTGGACGCCAAGACCGAGGTGCTCGGGGTCGAGGTCAAGTTGGTCGAGGTCGAGGGCGAGAACGTCACCCTGGAGGTGGCCGGCACCGAGGTGACCACCAAGGTCGGCCAGACGGTCGACGTACAGGGATTCCAGGTGGAGGTCCAGGAGATCACCGAGAGCAACGTAAAAGTGAAAGTCAGCCGGGGCGACGGGGGCTGATCCCGCTCGTGATCCCGAAATGTGGGCCGAGTTGCCTACAGATCGGGAACTTCGTCACACCTCAAGACGCTGAACCTGTACTAAGGTCCGCCGTGTGAAGGTCGTCGTTGTACGCGAGAGTCGCCCTGACGAGCGTCGGGTCGCGCTGGTGCCCGCCGCGGTCTCCAAGCTGATCGACGCGGGGCTTGAGGTTGCCGTCGAGCCGGGTGCCGGAGAGCACGCGCGGTACGCCGACGACGCGTACCGGAAAGCCGGTGCGGAGGTCAGTGAGGCGGCGTTGGACGGGGCGCACGTACTGGTGGGGGTGCAGCCGCCCACCGGCGCCCAGCTGGCACGGCTGGCCCCCGGCGCGATCACGGTGTCGTTCCTGCCGGTAGCCGAGGAGCCCGACCTGATACGGGCGGCCCGGGACGCGGGCGCCGGGCTGTTCGGGATGGAGCTGGTGCCCCGGATCTCGCGTGCCCAGTCGATGGACGCGCTGTCGTCCCAAGCGCTGGTCGCCGGCTACCGCGCCGGGCTGGTCGCCGCCGAGCGGTTCGAAGGGTTCTTCCCGCTGCTGATGACCGCCGCCGGCACGCTGCCGCCCGCCAAGGTGCTGGTGCTCGGCGCCGGCGTGGCCGGGCTGCAGGCGATCGCCACCACGAAACGGCTCGGCGCGGTGGTCTCCGCGTACGACGTACGCGCCGCCGCCGCGGAGG
>JBOGDG010000075.1:0-9989 GCA_050701655.1 Micromonosporaceae bacterium | reverse complement strand
GCACCGCACACTGCCGCCGTACACCAGGACGCAGGTGTGGCTGCCGCCGGCGGCCAGCTGCAACGCCGCGGAGACCCCGGAGACGGGCACGGGGGAAGTGCTGGTGGTGGTCGTACCGTTGCCGAGTTGGCCGTTGTCGTTGCCGCCCCAACACTCGGCCTCACCGCTGTCGGTGATCGCGCAGGAGTGCAGGTTGCCGACCGAGATCCGGCGCTGCGCGTCGACCAGCGCCGGGCTGGCCGCCTCGTTCACGTCCGCGGTCGCGGGGCTGCTCAGCACCGCCGTGACCAGCGGAAACGCCAGCACCAGGGCGGCCAGGCCGCCGATCAGACAGCGCCGGGACAGGCTGCGGTTCGCGTGGCTAGTCACCCTTACACACCTCATTGGGTTTCGGAGGCTCCGGTACGCCGAGCTTGTTCTTTGTCGCTTCCCAGATCAGGTCGGCGATGCAGTCGTGGCCGTCGGCGTTGGGGTAGATGCCCATCCCCACGGTCTTCTGGGTCGCGACGATCAGTACGCCGTTGGCTGCCGGTGTCAGGTACAGGAACGGCGGCTTCTGCCCGTCGTCGCCGTCGCTGACGATCCATTCGTCGTCGCAGCCGAAGTCGTTCTTCGAGTCGTGTTTGTCGACCGTGTTCGTCGGGTGGTAGACCTGCGTCTTGATCTCAACTTCCATCCGCATGCAGTGGTCTTTGAACTTGTCGTACGGGTTGACGAAGAAGAACCGCCCCTGCGAGGTCCAGATGAACTTGTCGACCACCTTCTTGATGGTCTCGTTCAGCTTTTTGACGACCTGGTCGAGCGTCACCAGCGCCGGCGGCAGCAGGATCCAGCGCGCCGTACAGGTGGGGATGGTGTCGACCAGCTTGGCGCAGAAGCCGGGGATCTCGGTCGCCACCGACGTGGCCGACGGGTACGGGTTGAAGTAGCCGGTCACCGCGACCACCAGCCGCGGGTTGCCGTCCTGCTGGATCTTGTACTTGTTGAGGATCCCGGACAGGTCGTCGTTGAGCTTCTTCCACGCGGTGGCGTTGTTCAGCACCGCCAGCGCGCAGGTGTTGGCGTCCAGGAAGTCGTGGTCCTTGACGTTCTTGAAGCACTTGGTGACGTGGTCCACGATCGTGGAGTTCTGCCGTCCCAGCGTCAGCGTGATCAGGGTGGGTCGCAGCTCGTGCGCCTTCGACTGCTGGGTCGGGATGCCTTCGCTGACGTACTTGTCGGTGTCGGTCGGGTTCACCGAGGTGTTGTAGAGGCACCACGGCCCCGGCACAGGCTGCAGCCGGTCCTTCAACAGCTGGTCGGAGTAGCGCTCGCTGCTGGAGATCTCCTCCTTCGGGCTGTCCTTCTTGGCGCCCAGCACCACCGCGTCGCCGCCGGCCACGTACCGCAGGGCGGCGTCGGTGTCGCACGGGTCGTCCGGCGGCGGCAGGTCGTCGGAGGCGGCGCCGGCGTCGGCCC
The DNA here is from genome assembly GCA_050701655.1 of Micromonosporaceae bacterium. Lineage (GTDB taxonomy): Bacteria > Actinomycetota > Actinomycetes > Mycobacteriales > Micromonosporaceae > WHSM01. The sequence continues at coordinate 8,531 of JBOGDG010000075.1, read as the reverse complement.
CGACCCCCGCGCCGGACACGGCGCTGCCACCGGCGGCCGATCCGGGGGTACGCGGAGCCGCCGACGCGACACCGGCCAGAGTCAGTACGGCCACCGTGGCGCAGGCTGCCCAGCGGAACCACTGGCGCATGATCAACCCCCTCGGGGTCACGCGGAGAGACACGGACAGAGCGGCCGGGGTGGGGCGGTCCTGGGCGGGCCGGGTCGCGCGGCCCGCCCAGGCGTACCGTCTCAGCCGGTGTTCTGGTCGGTGTTGTTCGACTCGTCGGACTCGACCACCGTGCCGTCGGGGTCGATCACGCCGTTGGCGTTGATCGAACCGTCGGCGGTCTTGTAGTAGTGCACGGTGAACGTGTCGTCGGTGTCGTTGGCCGTCAGCGAACCGGTGCAGATCACCTGACTGACCGGGTTCTCGGTGATCTGGCAGCTCCAGTTGTCGTTCGGCGCCTGTACGTCCAGCGGGATCCCGCCGACGGCCAGGTTGAACACCACGGTCACGTTGCTGACCGGCTGACTGCCGTTGTTCTTCGCGGTGAACGTCCAGTCGCCCTCGGCGCCGGTGCTCGCACCGCCCGTGCCGAGATCGATGTCGAGGTCGACCTTGGAGTTGACGATCACGTCGATCGCCTTGGCGTTGTTCGCCTCGCTCGCCTCGGGGATCGCGTTACCGGGGTCGATCTGCGACTGCACCGGATAGGTGTACGCGTGCACCTGCGGCGCCTTCACGAAGATCGTGATGGTGGCGACGTCGGTGTTGTCCGGGTCCTGGTTGTTGGACCCGTCGATCGAGCCGCCGGTGCAGGTCACCACGTGGTCGGACTGGGTGCAGACGAACCCGTTCGTGGCGGTGGTCTTCACGTACGTCGTTGCCGAGTCGATCACCGTACGGAAGGTGGTGTTGAACGCCACGTCCGTGCCGGTGTTCTTCACGGTGACCACGTACTTGTAGTCCTGGCCCGGGTTGGTCTCCGGCAGATCCGGCTCCGGTGCGGTGTCGACCGGAAGCGCGCCGTTGTCGAGCTTCTTGGCCTCGATCGAGTCGATCTTCAGGTCGATGTAGTTGCCGCCGCCGGTCATCGCCACGGTGGTCGTGGTGGCGTCGGAGTTGTTGGTCTCGTCCGCCTCCGCGATCGCCATGTTCGGGTCGATCAGCGCCTGGTTGGTGTAGTTGCCGGGCTGGGTCGGCGCGAACAGATTGATCTTGATGAAGCGTTCGTGGTCGCCGGCCTGCGGAGTGTCGTTGTTCGACCCGTCCAGCGTGCCGCCGGTGCAGGTCACCACCCCACCGGACTCGGCACAGGTGAACGCACCGTCACCCGGGTTGGTGTCGGCCGCGGAGCGGAACACCGTACCTTGCGGGAGCGCGTCGCGTACCTCCACGTTGAACGCCACCGCGGTGGCCGTGTTGGAGACCTTCAGCGTGTACTGCAGCGTGCCGCTCGGCACCACCGCGGTCGGGTTGCCCGCGTCGGTGGGCCCGGTCTGGGTGCTGTCCACCCGCAGGTCGATGTACGGGCCGCCGCCGCCGAGCTCCACGATCAGGTTCTCGACGTCGCTGTTGTTGGTCTCGTTGGCCTCCGGGATCGCGTTCCCCGGATCCACCAACGCCTGGTTCTGATACGTCCCGGGCTGCTCCGGCGCGAACAGTCCGATGTGGATGGTACGAGTGGAGTCACCCGCCGCCGGGGTCTGCCCGATGGTGCCGTCCAGGGTGCCGCCGACGCAGTTGATCACCCCACCGGACTCGGTGCACGTGAAAGCGCCGGTGCCGGGCAGCGTGTCCTCGGCGTACCGGAAGGTGGCGCCGTCGGGGACGAAGTCCCGCACCGTGACGTCGAACGCCACGTCACTGCCGCTGTTGGTGACCACGATGTCGTACTCCAGGACACCGCTCGGCGCCACCGCCGCGGTCGGGAACACCTGCTTCTTGTCGATCGAGAACTCGTGGTACGCACAGCACCCGCCGATCTGGATGTCGGTCGCGCGGGTGTTGATGTTGTTGTCCTCGAAGATCTCGGCGATCTTGTGGTCGGGGTCGACCCGTACCTGGTTCTTGATCAGGCCGGGTGGCGCCGGGGCGAACAGCGTCACCTTGATGGTGGCGGTGTCCACCGGCAGCGTGTGGTCGAAGGTGCCGCGCAGGATGCCGCCGACACAGTCGATCTGGCCGCCGGTCGCCGCGCCGTTGTGCGTACACGTGAAGTTGTGGTCACTGACGTCGACCACCTCACGGAACCGCGTACCGGCCGGCAGGATGTCGCGTACCTCGACCCCGGTGGTGTCCTGGGTGCCGATGTTGGACACCGTGATCGTGTAGATCAGCGTGCCGCTGGGTGCCACCACCGGCTCGCTGTCCTTCATGATCGTCAGGTCGATGCCGGTCTCGATCTTCGTCGGAGTGGTGTAGGTGTTGTTCTTCTCGTCCGACTCGTAGATCGCGTTGGTCGGGTCGACGGTCACGGTGGCGTTGATCGTCCCGGTGTACGGGGGCGCGATCACGTTGACCACGATGGTCTCGATGGTGCCGCCGGCCAGGCCGCTGGAGTTGACGCCCTTCACCGTCAACCCGGTGCAGGTGACGATGCCGCCGGACTCGCCGCACACCACGCCGGGCTGGCCGGCGGGCGGGGTGAAGCCCTTGAACAGCACACCCTCGGGCAGCGGCTCGCGCAGCACCACGTCGGTGGCGTCGTCGAGTCCGCTGTTGCCGACGGTGATCACGTAGTTGTAGTTGTCCCGGGCGCGGAACGCGTCCGGCGCCGGCGGGTCGGAGTGGCTGAACACGCTGTGCTGTACGACGGTGAGGTCCTTGCCCGGCCGTACCGTCGTGGTGGTCGTCGCGGTGTTCGTGTTGCCGGTGTTCTTGATGTTGCCGTTGACGGTCGCGGTGTTGGTGATCAGCGAACCGGCGGTGGCGACCACCTTGCCGGTGATGGTGATGTCCAGCGACTCGCCGGAGTTCAGCCGCAGCGTCGGGCTCTTCTGGGTGCAGGTGACCTCGGACGCCGCCACCGTGCAGACACCCTTGGTGGTGGTGGCGGTGACGCTCGCCGCGTCCAGCCCCTGGGTGCCGTCGGTGATGGTGATGTTGTCCGCGCGGGTGGGCGCGGTGTTCGTCACGTGGATCTGGTACGTCTCGATGTCACCGGGCCGGATCGGGTCGACCAGGTCGGTCTTGGTGATGGTCAGCCCGGTCTGTGCCGGCGGCGCCGGCTTCCCGGACACCAGCGAGCCGGTGTTGTTCAGCTCGTCGGACTCGGCGATCTCGTCGTACGGGTCCACCACGGCGGTGTTCTCGTGCGGCCCCGGGTCGGCGCCCGACGTCGCGTTGATGGTGATGGTGGCGTTGGCGCCGGCGGTGATCCTGCCCCCCGTACAGGTCACGGTGAGGGAGCCCGGCGGCGTGTTGGCGCAGACGAACAGGCTGCTGCCGGACGCCGACACGTAGCTGAAGCCCAGCGGCAGGGTGTTCACCACGGTGATCTCGTTGGCGTTGGTGTTGCCCGAGTTGTTCACCGTCAGGTCGTACGTGACAGCGGCGAACTCACCGATCTGCGACGGCCCCTGCACGCTCACCGACAGATCCGGCTTCGGCACGTTGGAGTTCTTGCCCACCAGTGTGGACACCGTCGCCGAGGTGGTGAAGGTGGTGCTGGCGTGGGTGCCGGCTACGGTCGCGGTGTTGTGCAGCGTCTCGCCGTTGGCGGCGGTCACCACCCCGCGGATCGTGACCCGCCAGGTCTGGAAGCCTTCGAGCGAGCCGGCGTCGCAGGTCACCAGGTTGGCGGTCTGCGAACAGGAGCCGACGTTGCTGGTGAGGATCAGCCCGGTCATGCCCTCGATCTGGTCGGTGAGGACCACTTCGTTAAGCACCGCGCCGTCCGCGGTATTGGCGATGTCGATGGTGTACGTGAGCTGCGTACCGGACGCCACCGGGTTGCTGGAGGCGGTGACGTTGATGGAGGCCGGTTGCGCCGCCAGGGCGGCCTGGCCGGAGCCGAGAGTGATGCCACTGGCGATCAGAGTGAGCACGGCGACCCGTACCGCGGTACGCCACCAGCCGCCCTTGCGTGGTCGTGAGAATGTCCCGTGAGACGCCGACAAATTCGCGGACATGAGCTACCCCGCTCCTGACCCGGGGCAGGCGAAGGCGCATCGACCCCCCGTCGTCCGCGTACAGCAGCATCGCCTGCCGCTGCTATTGCGGCGAACCGAACCAGATCCGAGCATCACCAGGCTGTCACTAATCCGACACAGTCCGTATTACGTCCACCAGCGCGACCCGTATGGCCAGATTTGGTCGGCGTGTCAGTCCGAAGATCCTTTGGGCGGGTCGCGGACTCCAACCTCCGGCCCGGCCGATTCGTCGTAACTACTGACGGCACACTGAAAGGTCCGTGAGGAGCGCATGTGGACCAGTACGAGGGATACGCCGAGTTCGTTTCGGCGCACACTCCGGCGCTGTCCCGGGTGGCGTACCTGCTCGCCGGCAACCATGCGGCGGCGCAGGACCTGCTGCAGTCGGCGTTGACCAAGGCGGCGGTACGGTGGCGCAAGATCTCCACCAGCCCGGCCGGGTACGTCCGCCGCGTGATGTACCACGAGTCGGTCTCACTGTGGCGGCGCCGGCGCGTGATCGCCGAGTACGCCACCGCCAAGCCGCCCGACACCGCGTCGGCGACCGACGAGGCGGACCACACCGTACGCCGGCTGGTGTTGCAGCGGGCCCTCGCCCGGCTGACGCCGAAGCAGCGCGCGGTGCTGGTGCTGCGCTTCTTCGAGGACTACTCGGTGGCCGACGCCGCTGAGCTGCTCGGCTGCTCCACAGGTGCCGTCAAGAGCCAGACCAACTATGCGTTGCGACGACTCCGGGAACTCGCGCCGGAGCTCGGTGACCTGGTCGCCGAGCGCCCCGGCTCGGTCCCGGTCGAGGAGGGGCGATGACGGAGCTGAAGGATCTGCTCGCGGTCCTGGCCGACGAGGCGCGGGTGTACCCGGTGGGCGCGCAGGCGCTCGCGGCCGCGCACCGCCGCCGGTCCGTGAACCGGTACGTTCCGCTTGCGGCCGCTGCCGTGGTCCTGATCCTGGTCGCCACCGTGACGCTGTGGTTGCACGGCGAACGGCGCCGGAGCGCACCTCCCGCCCAGTTGACGGTGCCGGTAGTGACGGTGGACACGAGGTCAGCGTCGACGGAGCGGCTGGAATGGTTGCCGCAGAACATCAAGAAGCCGGAGAAGATGCCGCCGGCGTTGCCCGGCACCAAGGCAGTGGACCGGGGTGCGGTCACGTACGTGTACGAGGCAGGCCAGACCGTGGTGCCGGTCGTGCTGACCTCCGACGGAAAGCACTACCGACTGCCCGGCGACCTCGCCGAGCCGCCCCCCGATGGTGCCGACCAGGCCTCGTTGTCGCCTGACGGTCGCTGGCTGATGATGCGGCCGAACCACGACACGGTGGTGCTGCGAGACCTCACCGGCACGGTCGAGTACCGCGTAGCCGGTGGTTACGCCGACCCGGTGTGGGCGCCGGGTGGCCGATGGGTGGTGCTCAGTGACGACGGAGTGGGGTACTCGGGTGAGACGCAGCGGGAGCCGGTCGTCAGGCTCGACCTGATCAACGGTGACGCCCTGCCGTTCCGGCTGCCGGCCCGGCCGGCCGAAGGGACGTACGCGCCGTCGCTGGTGCTCGACACCGGCGTCGTGGGATTCGGCAAGGACGCGCGCGGCGGTGAGGCGGTGGCGTACGTCGACCCCGTCAGTGGAAAGCAGCTGCGCGCCACTCGCGTCGATCTGTCAGGTGGGCTGATGCCCCGAGAGACAGCGCCGCTGTCCCGGTTCACGGTCGCACCGGACGCAACCACCGCCGTGGCCAGGGTGTACGGCCCGGCTAAGGCGACGCCGGGTGCCGAGCAGATGGTCACCGCGGTTGTCGAGTTCGACGTCCGTACCGGTCGTGCCACCCGCCGGTACGAGCTGCCGGACATGTCGGAGTCGGCGCCCGTCGGCTGGGAGATTACGCTCGCCCGCGAGGGTCTGCTCGTCACCGTCGGCGGACGCGAGCCACTGGTGCTCCTCGCGGACCCCAAGAACGGGCGCACCGCGAAGGTGTGTGCAGTGACCGGGGTGTTCACCATCGCGGTGCGCGGAGGTTGACAAGGGGAGCTGACGTGAAGGCCGGGTCACCGCGATGGTGACCCGGCCTCGATGACGTTTCGCCTGCTACTCCTCGTCGGCCTTGCCGGACTGCATGCCCTGCGCGATCAGGTCCATCACCGCGGAGTCCTGCAGCGTGGTGACGTCCCCGAGCTGGCGGTTCTCCGCCACGTCCCGTAGCAGCCGCCGCATGATCTTGCCGGAACGGGTCTTCGGCAGCTCCGCCACCACCATGATCTGGCGGGGCTTCGCGATCGGGCTGATCTCCTTCGACACGTGGTCCCGCAGCTCCTTCGCGACCGCGTCCCCGTCGGCGCCCTCGGCGGCGGCGCTGCGCAGGATCACGAACGCCACCACTGCCTGGCCGGTGGTCTCGTCGGTCGCGCCCACCACCGCCGCCTCGGCCACCTTCGGGTGGCTGACCAGCGCGGACTCGATCTCCGTGGTGGACAGCCGGTGGCCGGCCACGTTCATCACGTCGTCGACCCGGCCGAGCAGCCAGATGTCACCGTCGGCGTCCTTCTTCGCGCCGTCCCCGGCGAAGTAGACCCCCTTGAACCGCGACCAGTACGTGTCGATGTACCGCTGGTCGTCACCCCACAGGGTGCGCAGCATCGCCGGCCACGGCTCGGTGAGCACCAGGTAGCCGCCCTCCCCGTTGCCGACCGGCTTGCCGGCGTCGTCGACCACCTCGGCGCCGACTCCCGGCAGCGCCTTCATCGCGGCGCCGGGCTTGCCGCTGGTCACCCCCGGCAGTGGGCTGATCAGGATGGATCCGGTCTCGGTCTGCCACCAGGTGTCGACCACCGGGCAGCGGTCCCGTCCGATGTGCTTCCGATACCAGATGTACGCCTCGGGGTTGATCGGCTCGCCCACGGACCCGATCAGGCGCAGCGTGTTCATGTCGTGCTCGTCGGGGATCTGCTCGCCCCACTTCATGAACGTACGGATCGCGGTCGGCGCGGTGTAGAGGATCGTCACGCCGTACTTCTCGACGATCTCCCACCAGCGGCCCTTGTGCGGGGTGTCGGGGGTGCCCTCGTACATCACGCTGGTCACGCCGTTGGCGAGTGGCCCGTACACGATGTAGCTGTGCCCGGTGACCCAGCCGATGTCGGCGGCAGTCCAGAACACGTCGGTCTCCGGCTTCACGTCGAAAACCGCATGATGGGTGTACGCCACCTGCGTCAGGTAGCCGCCCGTGGTGTGCAGGATCCCCTTCGGCTTGCCGGTGGTGCCCGACGTGTACATCACGTACAGCGGGTGCTCGGCGTCGAACGCCTCCGGCGTGTGCTCCTCACTCGCCGGCTCCACCACGTCGTGCCACCACAGGTCGCGCCCGTCGGTCCAGTCGACGTCCTGCCCGGTGCGCTTGACCACCAGCACGTTGCGTACGTTGGTGCCCTCCACCGCCTCGTCCACAGCTGGCTTGAGCGCGGCCTGGGCGCCCTTCCGGTTCTGCCCGTCGGCGGTGATCACGATCCGGGCGTCGCAGTCGATGATCCGGTCCTTCAGCGCGGTGGCCGAGAAGCCGCCGAACACGACGGTGTGCGGGGCCCCGATCCGGGCGCACGCCAGCATCGCCGCCACCGTCTCCGGCAGCATCGGCAGGTAGATCGCGACCCGGTCACCGGCCTGTACGCCGAGGTCGGTCAGCGCGTTCGCCGCCTTGCAGACCATCGTCTTCAGGTCTTTGTAGGTCACGGTCCGGGTGTCGCCCGGCTCGCCCTCCCAGTGGTACGCGACCTTCTCCCCGTTGCCGGCCTCCACGTGCCGGTCCACACAGTTGTACGCGGCGTTCAACTTCCCGCCAACGAACCACTTCGCGAACGGTGGCTTGCTCCAGTCCAGCACCTCGGTGTGCGGGGTGTCCCAATGCAGCCGCTGCGCCTGCTCCGCCCAGAACCCGAGCCGGTCCTTGGTCGCGGCCTCGTAGGCATCGGCCTTGACGTTGGCGGCGGCGGCCAGCTCGGCCGGCGGATCGAACCGCCGCGTCTCGGAGAGCAGATTCTCCAGCGCCGGCCCCTGCCCAGTCTGCGTATCGGTCATCAGCCCCGGACTCCCTCGAAAACGGTTGCGTCTTGGTTCCCGCCAACCTATCGGCGCCGACCGGCGTACGCGAGGCATGCGCCCGAAGATCGCGGTCCAGCGGCGCGTCGGATGCGCCGAACGGCCCCTGTCCCAAGACCGACGGCCCCGCCTGGGGCCTAGGGCGCCGCGGCTGGCGCACGCGGCCCCTCCGCGTCCCCGCCCTCGCCTCCCCGTGACGCGGCGGCTGTCCTGGGCCGGGCCCGGCCCAGGGCAGCATGGAACGGCCGCGGCTCCACTTCCGCGCTGTTGGTGATCCTAGGCGTCGGGCGTTGTGGCCCGCGTCTGTGC
>JBOGDG010000074.1:0-10097 GCA_050701655.1 Micromonosporaceae bacterium | reverse complement strand
GTGTGCACCAGTAGTCATGGCAGGCCCCTCACGTCGACCGGATCCGGCGTACGACCAGGAAATTGACTGCGGAGACCACCAGGATGATCAGGAACATCACCCAGGCGGACGCGGCGGCGTAGCCGAACTCGTACAGCCGGAAGCCCTGCTCGTACAGGAAGAGGGTCAGGGTCTGGAACTGCCGGGAGGCGCCGCCGCTGGTGCTGCCCGGCGCGGTGTCGAACAGCAGCGGCTCGGCGAACAGCTGCAGCCCGCCGATGGTCGACACGATCACGGTGAAGATGATCGTCGGGCGGATCATCGGCACCGTGATCTGGCGCAGCTGCTGCATCGTCGAGGCGCCGTCGAGGGTGGCCGACTCGTACAGCTCCTTGGGGATGGCCTGCATCGCGGCGAGGTAGATCAGCGCGTTGTAGCCGGTCCAGCGCCAGATCACCATCACCGCGATCGCGATGTGGGAGCTGGCGCGGCCGGCCTGCCAGTCGATGTGCCCCGCGCCGAGCCCGCCGAGCATCCAGTTGATCATCCCGTAGTCGCGCCCGAACAGCTGGGTGAAGATCACCGCGACCGCGACCACCGAGGTGACGTTCGGCAGCAGCATCCCGGCCCGGAAGAAGGTACGGGCCCGCAGCCGGGTGTTCAGCAGGTGCGCCAGCAACAGCGCGAGCAGCAGCTGCGGCACGGTGGAGAGCACCCAGATCGACGCGGTGTTGACCAGGGCGTTCCAGAAGTACGGGTCACCGAACAGCCGCCCGTAGTTGGCGGCCCCGACGAACGGGTGCTCGGTGTCGAGCAGATTCCAGTCGTGCAGCGACATCCACGCGGTGTAGACCAGCGGGAAGCCGCCGAAGACCGCGAAAAGTACGAAGAACGGCGCGACGTACGCGTACGGGGAGCCTTTGACGTCGAGCCGGTGCAGCCGGGCGCGCCACGGCCGGACCCGCGAGGGGCCGGCGGGGTGGGTGCGCCCGGCTGGTCGACCGGGCTCGGCGGAGACTCCGGACGTGTCGGCATCGGGTGCCGCGACACGCCCGGAGGGTTCGCCGAGTGCGGCGGGTCGGGTCATCTCAGCCCGCCAGCCGTACCGCGTCTTTCAGGACCTGCTGCCAGGCCGCCTCTGGGCTCTGCTTGCCCTGTTCGACGCGCTCCAAACCGTCGCCGATCGCGCCCCGTACGTCGCCCGCCTTCGGCCCCTGGTACTGCGGCTTCAGGTTGACGGCGGCCTCCGTGAAGATCTTCCCGACCGGTGCGTCGGAGAAGAACGGGTTGCTGAAGCCGGAGATCTCGGCGTCGTCGTACAGCTCCGGGGTGGACGGCAGGTTACCGGTCTGCTTGAACACGTACGCCTGCTGCTCCGGTGCGGAGAGGTACTTGATCAGCTCGTACGCTTCCTTGGGGTGCTTGCTCTGTTTCGGGATGGTGAGGAACGAGCCACCCCAGTTGCCGCTGCCGCCGGGGACGGTCGCGATGTCCCACTTCCCGGAGGAGTCCTTCGCCTGGTCCTGGATGTAGCCCATCATCCACGCGGGACACGAGATGGTGGCGAAGCCGCCCTTCTGGAAGCCGGTGTTCCACTCCGGGGAGAACCCGGCGAGTTTGGCCGACAGCTTGGCGTCGATGCCGCGTACCGCCAGGTCCCAGGCGTTCTTCACCGCGGGGTTGGAGTCGACGACCAGATTGTCCTGCTTGTCGTACACCCCGGTCTCGGCCTGGCCGAGGATCGCGTTGGCGAGGTTCTCGGAGCTGTCGTACCAGGCGACGCCCTTCGGGGCCTTCGCGACGAACCGTTCGCCGGCGGCGAGGTAGTCCTCCCAGTTCGACCAGAGGGCGGAGACCTTGTCCCGGTCGGTGGGTAGGCCGGCGGCCTTGAACAGGTCGCGGCGGTAGCAGAGCGCCAGACCGCCGACGTCGGTGCCGAGCCCGATCTGGGCCTTGCCGTCGGCGGACAGCGACTGCTGCCACTTCCAGTCCAGCCACTTGTCGGACAGGTCGCCGGCGCCGTGGTCGAGCAGGTTGACGAACCGTTGCGGCTGCGCCTTGAAGCTGGCGATGAAGCCTTCTTCGATCGCCTCTACGTCGTTCGCGCCGGCCCCGGTGGCGAGCCGGGCGGCGAGGTTCTTGTGGTGGTCGGCGTACTCGACCGTGCGCTGCACGATCGTCACATTGGGGTGCGACTTCTCGAACTTCTTGTACAGGTCCTGGAACCCGAAGTCGCCGAAGACGCCGACAGTCAGCCGGACCTTGCCGTCCGCACCACCGGCGCCGCCGCAGGCGGCTAGCGCCAGCAGACATGCGGCGAGGAGCGGAGCCGCCAGTTGGCGGCTACGGGGAAACTGCATCGGAACCCTCCTTGGGTTCTGCCTGCGAGTCGTCGGGGAATGGTGTGAGAGCGCTCTCACGCAGAGGGTCTAGGGAGTGTCGCGCGGTGTCAAGACCCTGACGGAAACTCGCCGGAAACAACCCGTTTCCTGGTAGGACATCCGATCTGAGGGTTGACCGTTGGGTTCGGCACCGCTAACTTCGCCGTTCAGAGAGCGCTCTCACAATCTGGTATCCACTTGTCACGGCCCCCGTGACGTCCCCGAGCCCGGGAGGTGCCCGGTGCGCTCTCTGCTGCCTCCAAAGACACTGCTGTCTCGACGAACGCTGCTGTCTCGACTAATGCCCGCGCTGCTGCTCGCATCCGCCACGTTGGTCGCACTGACCATCGCCCCCGCCCACGCCGACGTGGTGCCGGTCGGCGAGGGCAGCTACACCACCGACCGCCCCGCCGGCGCCAGTGGCCCGTCCAACTCCGACGGCGCCCCGGTCACCCCGAAGGTCACCTCGTCGGTCACCGGCCCGATCCCGACCAACGACTGGTGGTCGTCGCTGGTGTGGCGGCGGTACGCCGGCAACCCGTACTCCGAGAACCTGTACGCCCACCCGCTGACGTACCACGCGTACGCCGACGGGCTCGGCATGGGCTACCCGTCCGCGCCGAGCATCACCCCCGACGGGCGTACCTACGAGAACATCCACTCCGACGATCTGCGGGTCGGGCTGGACGGGCTGAACTCGCCGGACACCAAGGTCGACGGCTGGTCGGACTGGACGGTGACGCCGTACTGGTCGGACGGGACCCGTACGATGCGCGCCACCATCGGGCACGGCCTGCCGTACGCCTACTTCACCGGCAGCGGTGGCAACGCCCGGGTCAGCTTCGCCGGCACCCCGACCGTCTGGTCGAACAACGGCGCCACCCTCGGCGTGACGGTGCGGGGGCACCACTACGCGCTGTTCGCGCCGTCCGGGGCGAGCTGGTCGGTCTCCGGAAACCAGGCGAGCTCCGGGCTGGCCGGGAAAGGCTACTTCTCGGTCGCCCTGCTGCCGTCTACCGGTGCACTCACCCTTTTCCAGCGGTACGCCTACAGCTTCGTCACCGACACCCGGGCCAGCGCCGGGTACGACGCCGCGACCGCGCGGGTGACCAGCACGTTCACCGCCACGACCACGGCGAAGGAGGGCACCCAGACCGGCACCCTGCTGGCGCTCTACCGGCACCAGTGGCGCGCCTCCTCTGACCCGGTGACCTCCTACCGGTACGCCTCACCGCGCGGCGAGATGCGGCTGCGCGAGGGCGGCTCCTTCACCACCCGGGAAACCTTCAACGGCGTACTGCCCTCGCTGCCCGACGTCGGGGGGTACGACAAGAACCGGCTCGGCTCCTATGTGGACGCCGTACTGGCGGAGCCGGATCTGCTGAAGGGGGCCAGTGACACGTACTGGACCGGGAAGGCGCTGGGGCGGCTGGCGATGCTGGTGCCGATCGCCGACCAGCTCGGCAAGACCTCCGCCCGGGACCAGCTGCTGACCGCGATCCGGGGCCGGCTGGCCGACTGGCTGACCGCCTCGCCGGGGGAGGCGCAACGGCTCTTCCAGTACGACGCCACCTGGGACACGCTGATCGGCTACCCGGCCAGCTACGGCGCCGACACGGAGCTGAACGACCACCACTTCCACTACGGCTACTTCGTGCTCGCCGCCGCGATCGTGGCCCGCTACGACCCTTCGTGGGTCTCGTCGAGCCGGTACGGTGGCATGGTCGAGCTGCTGGTGAAGGACGCGGCGAACTGGTCCCGGAGTGACACCCGGTTCCCGTTCCTGCGCCACTTCGACCCGTACGCCGGCCACAGCTGGGCCAGCGGGCACGCCGGCTTCGCGCACGGCAACAACCAGGAGTCCTCGTCCGAGGCGATGATGTTCTCCACCGCGATGGTGCTGTTCGGGGAGGCGACCGGGAACACCGGGATGCGCGACGCCGGGATCTGGCTCTACACCACCGAACGCGCCGCGATCGGCGACTACTGGTTCGACGCGTCGAACGCGGTGTTCCCGTCCAACTACGGCCACGACACGCTCGGCATCCTCTGGGGCGGCGGCGGCGCGTACGCCACCTGGTGGACGGCGAATCCCGAGGAGATCCACGGCATCAACATGCTGCCGGTCACCGGCGGCTCGCTCTACCACGGCGCCTGGCAGGCCGACGTACGCGCCAACGTGGCGGAGCTGCGGTCGAACAACGGCGGTGCCGAGACCGAGTGGCGGGACGTGATCTGGGAGTTCCTCGCCACCGGGGATCCCGCTGGGGCGAAATCCGCCTGGGACGGCTCGGGCGGCAACTACGACCCGGAGTGGGGGGAGACGAAGGCGCACACGTACCACTGGATCTACAACCTGGCCGCCACCGGTACGCCCGACCACACCGTCACCGCGAACATCCCCACCTACGGCGTGTTCAGCAAGTCGGGGGTACGCACCTACGTCGCCTACAACTCCGGGGCGTCGGCGCGGACGGTGACCTTCTCCGACGGGGCGACGCTTTCGGTGCCGGCGCGGTCGATGGCGACCCGGGTCGGCCCCGGCGGCGATCCCGACCCCGACCCGGATCCCGGCTCGGACACCCTCTACCTGCGTGACGGCGGCGCGCAGGGGGTGACCTCGGCGCTGTCCGTGAACGCCGGCACCTCGGCGAGCACCGACACGATCCCGTCCGCGGACGGCGCTAACCACGACGGCACGCCGTACCGCCAGCTCACCTACCAGGCGAACGGGCTGACCATGCGGTACGACTCAACCCGTACCACCGGCTTCCGGTTGTACGTCGACGCCGGCAGCGCCGTCGCCAACGGCCAGCAGGCCCGGATCTCCTACGACCTGACCGGCGACGGTACGTGGGACCGGGTGGAGACCTACCGGTACTTCGCCACCGACCCGGTCACGGGCTGGGAGCTCTACTCCCAGTCCGCCGGGCTGGCCTCGGCCACCGGCACGCTCGGTGACCTGTCCAGTGGCCGGGTCCGGATCGAGGTGTGGAGCGCGATCGGCAACGGCTCCAGCCTGCTCCGGGTCGACGCCAGCGGTACGCAGGGGAGCCAGTCGGTGGTGACCATCCCGTACGGCTAGCTGACGACCACGTCGGGGGCCTCGGGAGCCGGCTGACCACCGGCTCCCTTGGCCACCGCGCGGACCGCCTTCGCCACCGCCGGCGCCACCCGGGTGTCGAACACGCTGGGGACGATCACCGTCGGGTTGATCTTCTCCTCACCCACGGTGTCGGCGATCGCCTGTGCCGCCGCCAAACCCATCTCTTCGGTGTACGCCCGCGCCTGCGCGTCGAGCATCCCGCGGAACACCCCGGGGAAGGCCAGTACGTTGTTGATCTGGTTGGGCTGGTCGGAGCGGCCGGTGGCGACGATCGTGGCGTGCTGCCGGGCTTGTCTCGGGTCGATCTCGGGGTCCGGGTTGGCGAGCGCGAACACGACCGGGTCGCTCGCCATCACGGCGATGTCCTCGCCGACCAGCAGGTTCGGTGCGCTCACCCCGATGAACACGTCGGCGCCGCGCAGCGCGCCCTTCAGGTCACCGGAGTAGTTGTCGCGGTTGGTGTGCTCCGCCAGCCACTGCCAGGTCGGGCTCAGCCCGCCGGCACCACGGTGCAGCGCACCCGAACGGTCACAAGCGATGATGTCGCCGATGCCCTGCTTGAGCAGCAGCTTCATGATCGCCGTACCGGCGGCGCCGGCGCCGGAGACCACGGCGCGTACCTTGTCCATGCTCTTGCCGACCACCCGCAGCGCGTTGGTGAGCGCGGCGAGCACCACGATCGCCGTACCGTGCTGGTCGTCGTGGAAGACCGGGATGTCCAGCAGCTCCCGCAGCCGGGCCTCGATCTCGAAGCAGCGCGGCGCGGCGATGTCCTCCAGGTTGATTCCGCCGTAGCCGGGGGCGAGCAGCCGTACCGTCTCGATGATCTTCTCGGTGTCCTGGGTGTCGAGCACCACCGGCCACGCGTCCACCCCGCCGAACTGCTTGAACAGCGCCGCCTTGCCCTCCATCACCGGCAGCGACGCCGCCGGCCCCAGATTGCCCAGCCCCAGCACCGCCGAGCCGTCGCTGACCACCGCGACGGTGTTGCGCTTGATGGTCAGCCGCCGAGCGTCCTCCGGATTCTCCGCGATCGCCAGACATACCCGGGCCACCCCCGGGGTGTACGCCCGGGACAGCTCGTCACGGGTACGCAGGCTCACCTTCGACGCCACCTCGATCTTGCCCCCGAGGTGGAGCAGGAACGTACGGTCGGAGACCTTCCGTACCTCCACGCCCTCGATCGCCTGCAGCGCCTCCACGACCTGCTCGGCGTGCGTACTGTCGGCCGCGTCGCAGGTCAGGTCCACCAGCACCCGTACGTGGTCGGAGTCCACCACGTCGAGCCCGGTCGGGATGCCGCCGGCGCTGCCGACCGCGGTGGTGAGACGGCCGATCGAGGAGGCGTCCGCCGGCACGGCGACCCGTACGGTGATCGAGAACCCGGCGCTGGGCAGTCGGGTGGTCACGATGGTCCTCGCTTTCCGACGCGGATGGGTGTCCCCGCATTGTCGCGCGCGCCGGGGCGCCCGTACGCCTCACCCCGTGCCTGTCCCAGTGCGCAGTACGTGTTCTGTGATGTAGCAAGGTGTGTTCCGGGAGGCGGAGACGGATTTGTCGGCTTCTGCCGGCGGGATCGCGGGCTGCTGTCAGCGGTATTGCAGGTGCGGGTGCAGCACATTCCGTGTCAGGATCGAAGCAACATGGCAGAACCTCTCCGTAACGAAGGCCGCGTCCCACTCCGCGACAGCGTTGAGTCCGACGCCGCCATAGATCTCAGCACCGACCTCGACCTTGGCGCGGCGCCGCTGCGTGGCGAGCTCGACCTCGAGGAGCGGCAGGCGCTGCGGCGCATCGCCGGGCTGTCGACCGAGCTCGCCGACATCACCGAGGTGGAGTACCGCCAGCTCCGGCTGGAACGGGTGGTGCTGGTCGGTGTCTGGACCGAGGGCGACTACGACCACGCGTCCCGCTCCCTGGCCGAGCTCGCGGCGCTCGCCGAGACCGCCGGCTCCGCGGTGCTGGAGGGCCTCGTTCAGCGGCGGGTACGCCCTGACCCGGCAACCTACGTCGGGCGCGGCAAGGTCTCAGAGCTGCGCGACGTGGTGGTCACCACCGGCGCCGACACCGTGATCTGCGACGGCGAGCTGTCCCCGAGCCAGCTGCGCAACCTGGAGGAGCGGACCAAGGTCAAGGTGGTCGACCGTACGGCGCTGATCCTGGACATCTTCGCCCAGCACGCCAAGAGCAGAGAGGGCAAGGCGCAGGTCGAGCTGGCGCAGCTGCAGTACCTCGTGCCGCGACTGCGCGGCTGGGGTCAGACGCTGTCCCGGCAGGCCGGCGGCCGGGCTGGTGGCGCCGGCGGTGGCGTCGGGCTGCGCGGCCCCGGTGAGACCAAGCTGGAGACCGACCGGCGCCGGATCCGTACCCGGATCTCCCGGTTGAAGCGCGACATCGCCGCGATGCGGACGGTACGCGAGACCAAGCGCGCCACCCGCCGCCGCAACCAGGTGCCCGGGGTCGCGATCGCCGGCTACACCAACGCCGGCAAGTCCAGCCTGCTCAACCGGCTCACCGGCGCCGGGGTGCTGGTGGAGGACGCGCTGTTCGCCACGCTGGACCCGACCACGCGCCGGGCTTCGACAGCGGACGGCCGTACGTACACCCTGTCGGACACCGTCGGGTTCGTACGCCACCTGCCGCACCAGCTGGTGGAGGCATTCCGCTCCACGCTGGAAGAGGTGGCGCAGGCCGACCTGGTGCTGCACGTGGTGGACGGCTCCGACGCCGACCCCGAGTCGCAGGTGACCGCGGTACGCGAGGTGCTGGCCGAGATCGGCGCCGAGCGGCTGCCCGAGCTGCTGGTGGTCAACAAGACCGACGCCGCCGCTGCCGACGAGCTGCTGCGGCTGCGCCGGCTCTGGCCCGACGCGGTGTTCGTCTCGGCGCACACCGGCGCGGGGTTCGACGAGCTGCGGGAGGCGATCGAGCAGCGGCTGCCCCGGCCCGCGGTGGAGCTGCACGCGCGCGTGCCGTACCACCGGGGGGATCTGGTGGCGCGGGTGCACGACCTGGGCGAGGTGTTCACCGCCGAGCACACTCCCGACGGTACGGCGCTGCACGCCCGGGTCAGCGAGTCCCTCGCCGCGGAGCTGGAGCCGTACCGGATGGCACCAGCCCGGCGTCCCGCCGACTGACCGTACCTGCTCGGCGGTTCGGCGGCTTCGGCATGGCGGCTCGGTGACGGTTGGCGCCGCCGGCTTGTTCACCTGGTGGCCATTAGCTGGCAATCTGCCGTCAGTCGACCGGCCGAGGATCCCGCCGCCGGCGATCTCTGTCAGACTTACGCCGTGCGCCTTCCCGCCCCCGCAGTCGCCCGGAGTCTGGCCTGCGCGCTGCTCGCCGTGCTGGTCGCGGGGCTGGGCGCGCCCGCGGCCGCCGAGCCGAGCGCCACCCCGGTGGAGGAACCGAAGCCGGGCAAGGTGCTGTGCACCATCGAGGATGACCGGCTCCGGGAGGTCAGCGGCCTGGTCACCACCAAGAAGGGGTACGTGGCGGTGGCCGACGGCGCGACCGAGGCCGGTCAGGTGCTGGAGGTCTTCGACCTCGACTCCAAGTGCCAGGTGACGGAGCGGCACAGCTTCCAGCGCGACCCGTTCGACCCGGAGGATCTGGCGATCGCCGAGGACGGCACCCTGTGGGTGGCCGACATCGGCGACAACCGCCTGGAGCGGGACACCGTCGCGCTGTGGAAGATCTCGCCCGACCGCAACACCGCGGAGATCCACCGGCTCACGTACCCGGACGGCAAGCACGACGCCGAGGCGCTGCTGATGCCGCCGGACGGCAAGCCGGTGATCATGACCAAGGACCCGGAAGGCGCGGGCATCTACGTCGCGCAGACCGCGTTGAAGGTCGACGAGTCGGTGCCGTTGACGAAGGCCGGGGACTTCAAGGTCAGCAACACGGGTACCGGAGGCAACCGGTTCGGCGCGGTCGGCCAGAAGTTGGTCACCGGGGCGGCGCTCTCGGCCGACGGCACCCGGGCCGTGGTCCGTACCTACGCCGACGCGTACGAGTGGAAGCTCACCGGCGACGACGTCGTCGCGGCGTTGACCAAGGGCAAGCCGCTGCGTACGCCGTTGCCCGGCGAACCCCAGGGCGAGGCGATCACGTACAGCCGGGACGGCAAGAAGTACCTCACCGCGACCGAGGCGACCACCGCCACCGAGTCGCCCAGGGTCTTCAGCTACACGCCCGCGAAGCCGGCCCCCGTGAAGTCGCCCGGGGTGAAGCCGGCCGCGCCCGGCTGGTTCGACAACCTGGGGCTGCAGGACATCAAGCTGATCATCGCCGGGTTCGGGCTGGTCGGGCTCGCGCTGGTGTTCCTCGGGGTGTGGGGCATCGCCCGTTCCCGTGGTCCGCGAGGCAAGAACGGCAAGCGGTCGCGCGACCCCGACGAGCCGGACGACGGACCACCCGAGTCCAGAGCGCGCGGCCGAGCCACCGTGGGCGCCCGAGCGGGCGCCGACACCGGAGAGCCTGATCGGGGGCGCCGCCGCGGGAACGGATACGAGCCGGTGGACTCGTACGATCCCGGCGAGCCGTACGGCCGGGCACGGGGACGCGGCTCGCGGGGCACCCAGTACGGGTTGTCTGGCGTACCCAACCAGCCGGACCCGGGCTCGGGT